>JADJZA010000009.1 GCA_016719385.1 Candidatus Microthrix subdominans
AGGCGACCAGCAGGTTGACCCTTTCGGCAAATCGCCCGGCGGACGCCGCCATTGCCCACAATCGGTCGGACCGTTGAATCTGAGGTCGATCGAGATCATGGTTCGATCTTGGCAGCGCGGAAAGGGCCCGGTGCCGCCCTCGAAGCTAGGCCGGCGCCACGCTGAAGGTGCCAGCCGCGCAGCATCGAGTGCTTCTTTGCCGGTCGCCGGGTCGATCGGGATGCCCTGGTAGGTGTGCTTGCCCCGGCGGCGAAGGTCGCGGTTGCCCGCCGGTCTCTCCCGGGTCGGTGGCACCAAAAAACTCGCCGATCGCCTCGCCGCCTGGTCCGAGTACCTCAAATTCGTGGGGCTGGTCGCCGGTGTTGGTCATTTCAAATCGGATTGTCGTGCCGGCGGTGATGTCGGTGAGATCGAGGTCCTCGTAGAGTGGGGAGTCGATAACGTCAGACGTTGATCGTCGGTCGGGTTCGGCAGGCGGTGCCGCCCTCGCCGGTGACCGTGAAGTCCGACGTGATCCGTCGCCGGTCATGCCCGGCTTGCACTTCACCTGGTAGTCGCCGGCGACCAGGTCCACAGTGCGTGCAGGACTTACCGGTGATGACGCTCTCCACCTCGCCCATCACGTCACCGTCGCCGTTAGGGACGTATCCGTCCGACACCTTCTTACCGTCGTTGGTGAACTCGAAGCCCACCTTGCCCGGCCTCGATGATGTCGTTCTCGAGCGTGCAGGCGTCGTCAGTGCCGATGACCGTGGCCAGGATATCTGCCGCTTCACCCGAACAGGCGGACATCAATTGCGCTGGCAGTGATCAGGGCGACAGCAAGGGACCCGGCTTGGCGCAGGTGGACTTCAACATGGGCGCTCCGGAGGGGATGTGGACAGGGTCGGTGTGCGACTGCCGCCGATTGGGGCGACGGCGAGGGCGGTGTCGGCCTGGACCGGCGATAGGCTCGCCGGTCGACGGCTCTGAGGCTGCGGGCTGCCGCAGGGAACAGGAACATCGTCGGGACGAGGTAGCCGACGTAGGTGATCACCTCCGGCTACGGTCATCTGCGGGCCGAGGTTGAAGATGCCGCCAACCACGGCGCCGTACCAGCTTGGTGACGTCGTAACCCTGCAGGTCCCAGGCCAGCGTGTTGAGGCCGGGCACGATACCCCGCCTCCTGCGGGTCAATGCACCCGTGAGCGAAACACCCCCGCAGCGATCACGATCAGCGCGGCACCGGTGAACTTGAAGAACGCCGCCAGTTCCTTCGCACCGTGCCGCGATAGATGAAGACGCCGGCGACGACCACCGATGCCAATGCCGAGCACGGCGCCGATCGCCGGCGCTGCCCCCGCCCCTTGGGCCTGAAAGGTCGGGTAGAGGAACGGGGCCGGTTTCGAGGCCCTCCCTATCGACGGCCAGCAGCGCCGCCAGGAACACTCCGGCAGCGCCCGGCGGGGGCGGCTTCCATCTTTCCGTGCAGGTCGCCCTTGATCGTGCGCGAGGCCCGCTTCATCAGAACACCATCCAGGTGACGAACCCGACCGCCACGATCGACAGGATCTCGCCGAAGGCCTCCTGGGCCTCGAAGCTCATCGAGGCCGAGGTGAAATGCAACACCGCTCCAGAACCCGAACGACAGGAGGATCGCCATTCCCCACGCCGCCCCACGGTGCTGCGATGCGGTCGCACGCCGCTCGGCACGGACCAGGAAGGTCAACAGGATGCTGACAACCAGAGCTGCCTCGAGGCCCTCTCGCAGTCGGTGAGGAACGTCTGTAACACCTGCGGCCTCCAACGTGCGTTCTCGTGGGGTCGGGCGGCCATCAAGGATGCGTCCGGCCTGTTGCAAGGGAGCCTAACAACGATGCCCGGCAGGAATGCAACCACCCGGTCGAAATCGTTTCGGGGACGTCGACGTGGGCGGTTCAACACTCCGGAACCCGCACCGACACGTTGACCGCCAACCCATGCCCCGCGACGTCTCCTTGAAGCGGTCCGACATCGACTCGGCGGTATGCGCGCATCGTCGATCACCTCGGTGAGGTCACCCGAGCCGCCGCCGGATCGCCGGCGATCGCCGGAAACCGGCGGCGTTGATCGCTTTGACCGCCCCATCGTGTTGCGTTCGATGCAGGGCACCTGCACCAGGCCGCTTCACCGGGTCACACGTCGCAGGTGGTGCTCCGCAGCAATCTCGGCCGCCATGAGCGCCTGGTCAGGGTGCCGCCCATCGCCTCGGTAGGCGCTGCACAGCCGCCGCCACGGCGCTCGACACCCCACTTCAGCCATGCAGCCGCCCATCGCCGCCGAAATCGTAGCGCCCTTCTTGAACAACATCACCGACCTCGCCGGCGACCAGCGGGAAGTCGTGAACCACGGTCCGGGTGTCGGGGCCGAACGGTCGTCGGCGTCGTCAGCGAGCACAGGTAATACACGACCTTTGACCAGGATGCAGCGCCAGCGGCGCCGTTGGTGGGCGGCGGTGACGACCCGGCCCAGGTTGACGTTCTCCTCGTTGGTCGCCATCATAAGCGCGCTGATCCGCTACAGCACCTGGCCGAAGTCGTGGTCGCCGCCCCGGATCCGCGCCAGCCAGACGTCGACCGAGTTCTCCTCGGCGAAGGGGAGTCGTCGTCGATCCGGTCCTCGCTGAGCAGCAGCCGCACCACGGCGGCGCCGCTCGGCGCTGGACCCCAAGCCCGCCGGGCAGGGTGCCTGACCCCATGGCAGCCGCGGTACACGCCTCGACCATCACCCGCCCCGTCGTCCAGACCGGCTCGGATCCGCTCGTTGTTGCGCCCCGCCAGTTCGTTTGCCCACACCACGTCGGCGATGCGCCCCTCTGTTGCGACGCAGTGGGGCGCAAGTCGTCAGGTCGCTGGAGTGAAATTACCGCAGGTCGGCCTGACGCCTGCGTGTCCGGTCGGTTCCCGCCTCGCCGAGTTCGTCGTTACCCAGCCCGTCATGTCGCAGCACGAAACCTCCCCACCGAAGTAGGTCGATTTCAGCGAGCGACCCCGGCGCTTGCCACGCACGTCATGGCGTTGGCGTGCCCCGAGGAGAGCACTCGTCGGGGTGGAACACGCTGTCAGGTCAGGTCGAAGGCGATTGGGGCAGAGCGTCCGTCAAGCTGAGCGACCGTCGATGGAGCACCGCCGCAGGTTGGCAATGTCGTCGACGTCGACCGTCACCGGGGTCGTGGCCGAGCAGCGCCAAGGCAATCGCCTGATCGGTGGCGTGGCCTCGGCCCGGTGAGGAGCCGAGGAGCCATAGAGGTGCACCTGGATCCGTTCGACTGCGGCAGGCCTACCGTCCTCATCGCGTGACTCGTCAACTCGGCCAACCAGCGCCTGGATTGCCCGCCACGGAGGCCCGAGCGTGTGGGAAACCGGACGGCCCGATACCCACCTTCAACATGTCGAACACGCTGGGCACTTCCATCAGGCCCCTTAGCCAACACACCCAGACCCGCAACGTTCGCCGTCCGTGGTTGCGATCAGGCTGGAGCTTTGGTCTAATGGGGCCTCCCAACCAGTCGGCCTCCCGTCGATGCCGCCGCGCCACAGCATCAGGCCGTGACGCCAGTCGCCAGCGCAGCGACCGCCGGGAACGGCGGTCGCTGCGGGCGGGTTAGAGAGAAAGCGGATCGGGCCGCCGCCGACTTCTGCCGCAACCACCGCCCGGGGATGATGCCGATGCCGGTGCCGAGAGAAGGTGGGCGTGCCCACCCTGGTCGCCAGCCAGTCGGCGAGGCGGCGAAACCAGCCCGGGCGATTACGAGCCTGCCGCCCGACGATCGGCGTCAACCCGCCCTCAACCAATAACGCGTCGACGACGTGCATCCCCTGGGCAGGATGCGGGCCTTCACCCAATCCCGGGCGACCCATCGGGCGAAGGCGCAAGCCAGGTAGCTCGACCCCCCATGTTGCCGATCCACGACAAGCGCGATCGCCAGTGGAAACAGCCGCACCATGCCCGCCGGCGCCATGTAGACGAAACTCCCGGCACCGAAGGGCTGGGTCACCCACATCACCACCACGAAGATGATCAACCCGAGCGCTCCGGTGTCGGTGAGCAGGCCCTGCACGTTGCCGTCCTCGACGATCCAGCTCAGCGCGTAGGCGCCACAAGAAGGCGATCGCAACCAGCGCGAGCGATCAGGGCCACGATTCGGGAGTTCATCCACGTCACCGGAGGTCGAGCCTCAGCAACCCTTTTTGGCGATGTCCGGAGCGTATCCCTCCGCCATCTCGCGCAGCTGCGGATCCTCGGCGACGCGCGGCTCGAAGGCCTCCCAGGCCGCCTGGCGCTGTAGGAGGAGGTATTCGGTGGGCCAATTGCCTTCGTGGGGTCGGTAGCCCTTCAACACGTTGCGGGCGACCGTGGCCTTGTCGCACCTCGTGCACCCCATCAGCGATGCCCATCGTCGGTGCGATGGCGTACATCGCCTGCGGCACAAAGATGAGGTTGGTCGATACCGAGCGAACCGAGGATGTACGGCGCGTTGAACGACACCCACCGCGCAGCACCTTGGCCATCGTGAACTTCACGGCGGCGATGTCGATGCGCGCCTCCTGGAAATGCTCGTGTTGTCGATCTTCCAGGCGGTCTCCAACACGAGCAACCACCAACATTCGAATCGAGGCGTAGCTGTCGGCGATCTTCTCCTGCACCATCTGGTGGTCGCCGATGATCTTGCGCCGTGTGATTCGCGACTGAAGCGCACGCTCGCATCATATCGAAGGCAGCTTGCACTGGCTGATCGTGCCGCATGGCGTAGTGGATCCGTCCGCCGCCCAAGCAGCGCTGGGTGCTTACCTTGGCGCCGTCCTCGGGTCGAGCAGGTGATCGGCGGGGATGCGCACGTCGTTGTAGATGTGGTTATGGTTGCGGGGCTCAGGCATGATCTCGACGCCGGGGTTTTCCGGTACGACGAACATGCCGTTGGTGCTATGACGAACAGCAGGTCGGCCACCCGCCCGGCGCTGGTAAACCACTTCTCGCCGTTGATCACACTCGTCGCCGTCCTTCACCGGCCCTGGGTGGTGCCAACTCAGCTATGTTCGGTCAGCTGGCCCAGGGGTAGGGTCATCGCCATCGGAACCCCGGCGCACTCGCTCCTGGTTGAGCATCAGGGCCACCTCCCCAGCGCTACCACGGCCGGTCGGGTGACTTCGCCGGCGCGCATCCCTGTTTCTCGATCTCCAGGGCCCCCTAGCCCGAGGGTCTTCCCTCATCGCCCGAGCCGGCCTCGATCGCCGTCCAGCAGGCCTACCTCAGCTGGCCGGACCAACCCGCCGAGGCTACTCATCAGTAGCGCCTCTGAAAGGCCCTGGCGTCCGCCCCCACCTGGGCCGCCTGAAGCTCCCTGCACCAACGACCTCGGCTGGGGGTCCCCCGTCCCGTCACCGGCCACGACTACTGGAAGTCCAGCTCGGCGGTTCGACCTAACGTCCGTCGGCAGAACCGCTCCCACGTCAACTCCAGGCCCCTGAAACTCGGGTTCGGTCGAGAAATACAACCCAGATTACGCCCCGTCGTGTCCGTGCTCTCCCCAGGACCTCTACGGCTGCTCCGTCCGGCAGGTGGGCGGGCAGCAGCTCGTCAGCGGCCCCACCCAGTGCCGGGGCGACTTCCATCTCGGGATGAACTTCTGACGTTCACCTTCCATGGCCGGCACCCAAGCCGGGCCACTCCACCCAACAGGCCGCCCAGACGCCCAGCCCCTGTGCCATCTCGACCTTCCGGCGTAAAAGGCTTGACGCTGATCGAGAGCACCCGCCGCCAGCCTGGTCGCGATCGGTTCCTGAAGTCGGCGCCTGACGCTGCATGCCCGGCCGGAGTCGGCGATGTCGAACACGTGCGACGCGATCACAGGTCCTCTCAAACTTGCAGTGGCCGCCGTTCCTGAACAGGTTGTCGGCTGCCCTCATGAAGCTGGCTAACGTGCGGGCAGGTCCGTTACAGGGCCTTGATCGACAGCAAACCGCCGAGGCCTCATAGCGGGCGACCCGCTTCGTCTGTTGCCTCCGAACTGGACCGGGAGACTGAAGGACATCGCTGCGCACCGGCGGCGTTGGGGGCCCTCGCTGGTTACCCTGGATCGACGGACTGGGCCGCCGAAACTCCTCGCCCGGCCGCAGAAGGTTTAGGACGGCAACTCTCCCCGATGTGGGTGGCGCGACAGGGCCTTCACCGCCGGCACCGCCTGGTCGAAGCCCTCGAACACTTGGCTGCGGTGCACCAGCGCCCCAGCGCCGAAGAGCCGACCTGCCTCGGCGTTGGCCTCGTCGAAGCGGCCCAGTGGTCGAGAGCGTTAACCCTTCCATCTGGCGCCCGCATCGCCCAGCAGTTTACGTAGTTGGCCGGGTCAGTTGCTCGCCTGAGACGTAGCTGGAGATCACGCCGCACAGCACCACCCGTGCGTTCATGGCCAGCCGGCCGAGTGCTGCGCGTCGAGGATGGGCCCGCCGACGTTGTCGAAGTACACGTCGATGCGATCGGGGCACTGCTCCGAACTCGGCGCCGCCCGCAGGTCGGCGGTGCGGTAGTTGATGCAGGCGTCGAATCCGAAGTCGTCGACGACGGCGGTGCAACTCTCGTCGGAGCCGGCCAGCCTGACCACCCGCGCCACCGCCTTGGCCAGCGGACCGGCGATCGACCCGGTGGCGCCGGCCGCTGCGCTGACCAGCACGGTCTGCCCCGCCGGAGGCTGCCGATGTCGGCCACCGACGATGGGCGGTCCCCCCGGTCGAGCCGAACAGGCGAGCAACCCGGCACGATCGATGCCGGCGCTCCTTCTTTTCGCCCGCGGCCGCCGCTTTGGCACACTCGGTCGTGTACCACCAAGGTCGATCGCGGGCGATCGAGTAGTCGCTGAAGCCGCCGAGGGTGGTGACGACGTCGCCGACCTGGTAGGCCTCGCAGTTGGTGGCGACCACCTCGCCCACCGTGGCGGCACGGACCACTTCGCCCAGCTGCACCGGCGGGGTAGCCCGGCTGATCGTCCAGCCAAGTGCGCACCGCCGCATCGATCCCCACCAGGCTGGTCCGTACCAGCGCCTCGCCGTCGCCCAACGCTGGTACGTCGGTCTCGACGAGCTCGACGTTCTCATCGGCGACCAGCCCTGAGGGCGGCCGCAACACAACCTGGCGGTTCGTCTCGTTCATCGCGGCGAGTGTACGTGCCGACGTCGACCGATTCCCGGGAGAACTACGCCAGGCTGAGCACCGCCTCGGCGCAGCGCCGACCGAGTACAGCGGCCCCTGGATGGACGGTGTCGCGGTGGTCGCCTGCAGACGACAGTCCGTCTCCCTAGCGAGCGCCCCGCTGCTTCGGGGCGAATGGGGGCCGCTGTTCGGGTTGACCGTGAGCGATGGCGTCGGTGCGCAGGTGGGTCCACGAGTCGACCGTGGGACCCCAGATGCTGCGCAGCGGGGACCGGACGGCGGGCTCCGAGGTGGGCGTCATCGACGCCGGGGCAGGCGGCGGAGATCAGTGCCGATCCGGCCGGGCCGCACTCGGGGCGACGTTGGTCATCACGGCGATGTTGGGGCGGGGCCGCGTCCGGTTCCGTCCACGACGATGTAGCGGTCCAGGATCGCGGCGGTGCAGCGCCGAACCACACGCACGATGCCGACTTCGACCCGACGATGGGCAGGCTGAGCAGCGCCGCCGCGCCGGGACCCTCGGCGGCGACGATCACGCGGTCGGCTGCCAGTGCACGGCCATCGTCGACGAGCACCACCTCGCCGCTCGCACCGCCCCCACTTTGGCGTCGAGGTGGACCGTCCCAGCGGGGACCGCTCGCCAGCTGGTTCGGGATGGCCTGCATCCCACCGGCGGGCACTGCAGCCGCTCCGGCGAACAGGCTCTTCAACACCACGTCGAACATGCGTCGGCTGGCTCTGAAGCGCCGGATCGAGCTGGATCCGCCGACGAACGGCCGAAAGAACCCGTGATCATTCGTTGACTGAAGCCTCGCCGCCACGCAGCGCTTCGGATGTGGACACATCGTTCTGGCGCAACAGGTCCGACCCCGAGGTTCGTCCCAGGCGATCCCGCTGGCGCAGCAGCCTGGCCTTGTCGGCGATCGTGCCGATCCGGGGCGGAGCCGGTTTTTCCACCAGGTGCGGGGCCGACGATCGGATCGCCGACCAGGTGCATCGCGGTGCCGTTCCACACCAGGCGCCCGGCTCGAAGCGGCGCAACTCGGAGGGTCGACATCGAACTGCCTCTCCAGCTCCCGGATGGGCGGTCAGCAGCACCTGGAAGCGCGGTCGAGCCGAAACCCGTCGACCAGGTCGGTGCGCACCCCCCCGACGCCATCGGATGCCTCGAGCACGACGACGTCCCGGCCGGCCTGGGTGAGCTGGCGCGCCGCTGCCAGCCCGGCGAGACCTGCGCGACGATGGCGACCTCGGTCCGTTCGGGCAGCTGATGAGCGGCGCCATGAGAAGGTCTACACACGTGGGCTCCTTCCGCGCCCGCCGATCCTGCGCCGGGTGCAGACTGCCACGGACGCACCGTCGCTGCCCGAACGGGGTCGGTCGGTGACAACTGATCGTCGTGGGCACAGAAAGCCAAGGCGCTGCCGGCTGCTTCGAGTACTTTTCACGAAGGTCGGGCAGGCGGGACAACCCTCCCGTCCCACGCCAGACCGGAACCCCAAACCGAGGTGGCCCAGCCATGATCCAAGCTATTGGTGACCTACTCCCGTCGGCGTTGGGCGTGGCGCTCAGCCCAGTCCCGATCATCGCCGTCATCCTCATGCTGGGCACCCCCAAGGCCCGCAGCACCGGCTCGATGTTCGCCATCGGCTGGATCGCCGGGCTGGTGATCGCCTCGGCCATCGTCCTGGCCCCGACGTCCGGAGCATCGGATCCGGACAGCGCCATCAACCGGCGTGAACTGGTTCCAGGTGGTGGTGGGGGGTGCTCTTCCTGCTTCTCGCCCTGAAGCAGTGGCGCTTCGCGTCCTCGGCCCGGCGAGGAAGCGGGAGTTGCCCAAATGGATGGCGACCATCGACACCTTCACGCCAGGCAAGTCGCTCGGGCTCGGCGCTGCTCTCCGGGGTGAACCCGAAGAACCTGGCCCTCACCGCCGCAGCGGCTGCCAGCGTCGCTCAGGCCGGGCTGAGCGGTGCCGACAGCGCCGTCACGATGGCGGTGTTCGTCATCATCGGTTCGCTGACGGTCGCCGGACCGGTGCTGTTCTACCTGGTCGCGAGCGAACGTGCCGCCGGCCCGCTCGGCTCGATCAAGGACTTCATGTCTGCACACAACTCGGCGATCATGATGATCCTGCTGCTCGTGCTGGGAGCAAAACTGCTCGGGCAGGGCGTGGGGGCGTTGGGGGGGTAGCGCTGGTCGGCGCATCGCCGCTTCCGTTCGACAAGTTCGAGCGGTACGTTGGGTCGATGAGGCGGCTCTGGACCCATCGCGACATCGACGCCCCCGGCGCCGGTGGTGTGGCAGCTGTTGTGCGACTTGGAGCGGTGGCCGGACTGGGGCCATCCCGGTGCGCAGCGCCACCCTCGACGGCAAGGCGCTCTCATTGGGTGCGACCGGCAGGGTCACCACCGCAGTCGGGGTCGACCTGAGCTTCACGATCACCGAGTTCGAGGCCAACACCGCCTGGGCGTGGAAGGTTGCCGGGCTCCCCGCTACCGCACACTCGGTGGAGTCGCTCGGTGCCGACCGGTGCCGGGCGAGGTTCGGGGTCCCGCTTGCGGTGGCGCCGTACCTGGCGATCTGCGCGCTGGCGCTGCGCCGCATCAACGAACTGGCAACCGTCGACCGTCGGCTCCTGAGCGGGGTCAAACCGCCGGGCCGGACACCTTGGAGAACCGAGCCACCTGAACGT
Organism: Candidatus Microthrix subdominans; assembly: GCA_016719385.1. Classification (NCBI taxonomy): domain Bacteria; kingdom Bacillati; phylum Actinomycetota; class Acidimicrobiia; order Acidimicrobiales; family Microthrixaceae; genus Candidatus Neomicrothrix; species Candidatus Neomicrothrix subdominans. The sequence goes on from JADJZA010000009.1 coordinate 9,857, forward strand.
CGACGGCGGGCGAGTACATGGCATGGGGCTGCCCTCGGGCCTGGGCAACCCGGCGGCCTCGACGACCGGTTGGTCGATGTCGACTTCGTCGACACGGTGGAGGGGCCAGCGCTGGTGGTCCACCCGGCCGTAGAGCAGTTGGCGGCGCCGACAGGTGAGCAGAGCCCAACGAGCGGACAGAAAGTGCTCCAGGTCGCCGACCTCGTCGTACCGAGGCGGGTGCCGACACGAGAGCCAGGTCGGCCTCGGCTTCGGAGCTTCTGGGCCAGCGCCTCCTCATCGTGTAGCGCTGGCGGTCGGCGTCACGCTCGTGGCGCGTCTTCGCCCAGCAGTAGGGCAACGCAAAGGCTGCGCGCGCCACTGCGACGATCGGCGAACGGGGCACGTCAAGCGAGAAGAACCACACGCCTCGGCGGCCGAGCGCATCGGTCACGTAGGTGCGGACGTTGATCTCGGTGAAGTCCCCCAACCAGGGATCGGGGGCGTGGGCCCAACGCACCCGGCGCATCTCGAAGGATCAGCCCCCCAGGCTCGTCCGTCAAAGGTATCGACAGTGATGTCGGCGGGAGCAGCCGCTGGACCACCTCGGGCTCGTAGGCCCAATGGAAGTAGGCCAGCTCGGCCCTGTTGGCGCATGATCGTTCGGCCGGTCAGGGGAGGATCGGCGATGACAGGCTCCGGGGGTGGGGTGCTCGGCGATCGTCCCGGGGTGCCGCGGTGCGGCGGTGCTACCCTGGTCGAGGCCATCAGCCGGCGACCCGTTCGGCATGGATCACGGCGTGGGCGATGGCCTCGTCCAAGTCGTCGAAAAGAAGCTCGTGGGCAAGGCGGTCGATCGCCCCTACCTCTTGCAGGATCCGAAGATGCTCCGGGCGTGGGCCCTTCAACAGCACGGTGACGTTGCGTCGCTCGAGCTCGTCGATGATCTCGCCCAAGGCCTGCGCCCCGGTTGCGTCGAGCATCTGCAGCCCGGGGGAGGCACAGGATCACCACCCGCACCTCGTCGATCGAGGCCAGCTCGCCAGAAGGGCGTTGCACCGCACCGAAGAACAGCGCCCCGTCCAGGCGATAGGACACGATGTGTTCGGCCCGGAGCGGCAGAGGCGGTGTCGGCGTCGAGCAGCGGCAACGGCTCGGCGACCGGGCACCGACGTGCGCGCCAGCTGACGCAGCGCCAACACCGCGGCCGCCGCCATTCCCACCTGCACGGCCAGGATCAGATCGAACCCGACGGTCACCACCGCCGTCACCGCCAGGATGACCCCATCAGACCTGGTCGCACGTGCGACCGTGGCGACGTTTCCGACGTCGACCATGCGCACGGCCGTCACGATGAGCACCCCCGCAAGGGGCGGCCAGCGGGATCTCGGCCACCAGTCCAGACCCGACGAACACGACCGCGATCAGCACCAGCGAGTGGACGATCGAAGCCACCCGGGTGTGGGCACCCGCCTTGACGTTCACCGCGGTCCGGGCGATCGCCCCGGTGGCGGCACCCCGCCGAACAGCGGCACGATCATGTTGGCCAGGCCCTGGCCGATCAGCTCTCGGTTGGGATCGTGTCGCCCCCCCCAGCCATCCGTCGGCGACCTTGGCCGACAGCAGGCTCTCCAGCGCAGCCAGAGCCGCCACCGCCAGCACCGCACCGAACAGGTCGGAGACGACTCCGGCGTCGAATGCCGGCAACGAGGGGGTGGGCAGCGACGACGGCAACGCCCCGATCACGCCGACGTCGGCGCCGCCGAGCCGGGCGACGATGGTGGCCGCCACGACTGCGAGGAGCGAGGCGGGTATTCCCCGATGGATGCGGGGTACCCCCACCATGATGGCGACCACCAGTGCGACCAGGCCGAAGGCCCACCACATCCCTCCCCCGCCGACGGCCTCGCCCACCGCCCGAACCGCCACCGCCGCCGTGTTCTCCCCCTTCGGTTTGGGCACCCCCAGGGCGGCGGGCACCTGCTGCAGGAAGATGATGACGGCGATCCCCCAGGGTGAACCTTCGATCACCGGCCACGGGATGAACGCCAGGTAGCGGCCGAACTTGGCGGCGCCGGCCGCCACGATCACAGTCCCCGCCAGCAAGCCCACCACGAACACCGCTTCGACGCCGTGGCGGGCCACGATCGGCACCAACACCACCGTCATGGCGCCGGTCGGACCCGGACACCTGCACGCTCGATCCACCAAACACCGCGGCAACCAGACCGGCGATGATCGCCGTCACCAAACCAGCCTGAGCGCTCAGCCCGGAGGCGATACCGAACGCCAACGCCGGCGGCAGAGCCACGACGCCAACGGTGAACCCGGCGACGATGTCGCCACGCCACGACGTCGACAGGCCGTCGTAGTCCGACCGCTGGGGCAACAGCTCCCCCAGCCACAACCAGAACGATCGCCCGGTGCGGATCCCGTCGCTGGGTCGCACGATTGGCCGGCTCGTGGGCTCCTCGGGCTGGCTCATCGGCCGTCCTGATCCTGGGTGAGTCCTTGAAGAAGGTCCCGGGTCTCCTCCAGGTTGGAGATCCACAGCCGGCGGGCGACCGCCAACAGCTCCACCCATGAGCGGATCCTTCAGCGCGTAGAAGACCGTCGTCGCCTCCCGACGGGCGTTGACCAGGCCGGCCCGGCGGAGAATCGCCAGTTGCTGGGACAGGTGCGGGGCCTCGACCTCGACCTCGTCCGCCAGTACTCCCACCGGGTACTCCGCGCCGGCCGCCAGTACCTCGAGCACTCGGACGCGAACCGGATGTGCCAGGGCCTTGAAAAAGTTGCGCCTTCACCTCGAATACCGGCGCTCCGGCTTGCTGCTCAGTTCCGATGGGCGCCATGACTGCGTTTCTTCTATCTGCCAATAAAAGTTAGGTCAGCGGTATGTTAACCAGCGCCCATGCTGTGCCGTCAGGCGATGCACGCCGTGGCGGTTGGCCGCCCGTCAAGTGGGTTCGGCAGGTGTGGCGGTCTCCTCGGCCGGGACGTCATTGGCGGCGCTCACGTCGCCAAACCACGCCCGATCCGGGTCTCGCTCGACAAAGCTCAGCCCGAGCAGAACGCCGAGGGAGATCCCGATCATCGACGTCAACGTGGTGGCCAGGGTGGTCAGGCCGTTCGAGCCGAGCGGACCGAGCAACATCGTGACCCCCTGCAGGCCGAGCGACCCGGGGACCAGAATCCTGAAGGCGGGCAGGAAGATCACCAGCGGGCTTGGTGCGGACGAGTGCCGGGTGGCGAGCGCCGCAAAGGGGTCAACGCACCGCTCCGAAGAACGACGAGAGGGCCCCGCCGAAGAAAAAGGGCCCGAGCACCTGAGCCGCATAAGCCAGGTAGAGCATGCCGAGCAACCACCAGCGTGACGAGCGGGACCCACCGTTGTACCAAATGATGCCGATGCCGAATACGGCGACGCCCACCCACGGTGCGATCGTGCCGATGATGCTCGACGCCTCCCCGGTTGAAAGACCGCTTCCTTCGACGCCGACCAACTGAGCGCCGGCGACGATGCCGAACCCAAGCAGCACGAGCTGCAGTGATCCCGGAGGCCACTCGTGACGTGCCGGCAACCAAGTCGCCGGTGAGGAGTTCGATCACCCCATCGTGAGCTTTGTTCCCTGCATCAGCATGACCAGCGGAGCTATCAACGCAGGGATGACCCGAAAATCGCTGATGAAGTGGACTGCGGTGAACACCCCGATCGAGGCGGTCAGCGCCGCGACCAGAGGCTGGAACGAGACGTACCACGAAGCGGTGATGCCCCGGGTCCACACGAACACCGAGCCGATGGGGGCACCCAGGGCCCCACCGACGAGGAGTTCCTTCCAGGTGCCATGCAAGAGAAGCACGAGGCCAATCGTCGCCAGGATGTAGCCGCCCACCCTCACCTTGGGCGTGAACTGCGGGTCGGACTGCTGAATCCGTTCCAACTCCGCCCGAGCCTCATCGACGGTCATCGAAGTGCGCGTGACGCGTTGGATCAGGTTGGTGACGTCGTCCATCTGGTCAAGCCGCAACGGTGCGGTGTCGGCAGCGGCAGCCTCGGTGTGGACACTGTTCTCGTTGGGAATCGACAGCACCAACGAGGTAGGGAACACGATGGTTCCGAGGTTGTCGATGCCGTAACGGTTGGCCACCCGCTCCAAGGTGGATGCAACCATCGAAACCGCGACTCCCGACCTGATGAGAACCCGGCCCAGCTCGAGCAGGAGGTCGAGGGTTCGGACGTTGAGTTGCGCCGCGGTCTCATCGCGTCTGGGGGTGTGGTCGCGGGTCGGAGATGATCCGGCGCTTCCTCGGCGACGATGGGTCCGTCAGGCTGACGCCGCAGGATCACCCGAGTGGCGACGCCGATGACGACCAGGACGAACACGGCCAACAGGATCGAGCCGATGGGGACGTTGGAGCTCCGAACCTGGGCCGGCCGGCTGGTTCTGCTGCTCCCCTCGTCCTCGCGGTCTTCCTTGTCTGCGTCTGCGCCCGCGTCGTCCCGGCCCGGTACCTCGTCTCGGTCCGGTTCGCCGTCTGCGCCCGCGCCGTCCCGCCCTGGCTCCTCCTCTGGGTTCGATTCCTCGGGACCGGGCTCCGTCATCGTCGGGGGTGCCCTGGTGGGCGCCGTGCTCGGCGGTTGTCCGGTCGTCGACGGTTGGCTCGCCCCCGGCATGGTCGCCGGTACTTCACTCGCCGGCGTCTCCGCGTCGGTGGGTCGGTGTCCGGTGTCCCCTCCACCTGTGGTGCGCCCGCCGGAGTGTCCTCTCCCCTGGAAGCGCCGTCGGTGGTCGGCTCCTGGCGTTCCGAGGTCGTCGGGGCGCTGCCGTCGGGCTGGTCCTCCTGGTCGTCGGGTTGCCGGTAGCTCCACTTTGCGGCCGATCCGTTGGGCCCTACCGGGCTGCCGTGATGGCCGGAGCCGGCAGCGGTGAGCACTTCGACGAACACCAGCGCCAGCGATGCAACGATGAGGATGCGAACACCCCGGCTGCAGCCCCTCAAGGCGAACGCCCAGCTGTCGGCGGGGCTGTCATCGGCCGAGCGCATGTCTCCAAACCACGCCTGATCCGGGTCTCGGCCGATGAACGCCAGCCCCACCAGGATGCCGAGGGAGACCCCGATCATCGATATCAGCGTGGTGACGAGGGTGCTTGCGGCGTTCGAGCCGAGCGGACCGAGCAGCATCGATACCCCCTGCAGGCCGAGCGCACCGGGGACGAGCATCCAGAACGCTGGGAAGAAGGTCACCAGCGGGCTTGCTCCCGATGCCTGTCGGGACGCAGAACAGCGACGGGGTCATCGCTACCGCTCGAAGAACGCCGAGAGCGCCCCGCCGAAGAAGAGGGCACCGAGCACCTGGCCCGCGTAGGCGACGTAGAGCACGGCCATCATCCACCAGCGCGACGAGCGCCTCACGCCGTTAAACCAGACGACACCGACACTCATCACGGCAATGCCCACCCATGGGGCGATCATGCCAAGCAGGCTGGAAGCCGCGCCGGTTCGCAGGCCTTCACCGGCGACGCCGACCAACTGCGCGCCCGCGACGATGCCCAGGGCGAGCAGCACGAGTTGCATCAGTCCTGAGGCGACGCGAGCCGTACCGGCGACCAGGTGGCCGGTGACGAGCTCGATCACACCCATCGTCAGCTTTGACCCGGGGAGCATCGTCACCAGCGGGGCCACCAATGCGGGCACCACCCGGAAATCGCCGATGAGGTGAGCTGCGGTGAACGCAGCGATCGAAGAGGCCAGCGCTGCGACGAGCGGTTGGAATGGGACGTACCACGAGGCGGTGATGTGGCGGGTTGCCACGAGGGTCAGCCCGACGGCGGCGCCCACCGCCCCGCCGACGAGGAGTTCCTTCCAGGTTCCGTTCAAGATGAGCACGAGGCCGACCGTCGTCAGGAAGTAGCCGGCCACCCTCAGCGACGGCGAGAACGGGGGGTTGGACCGCTGGATTCGTCGCAGTTCCGCCTGAGCCTGCTCGACCGAGATCGAGGTGTGTGTCAGGCACCGGACCAGGTTGGTGACGTCGGCCATCTGGTCGAGCCGCAGCGGCGCTGGGTCGACGGCCCCAGCCTCGGTCTGTACCTCACCCCCGCCGGGAATCGAGAGGACGAGCGAGGTTGGGAGGATGATGGTGCCAAGGTCGTCGATGCCATGAAGTACGGCCACCCTCCTCAAGGTGGACTCGACCATCGAGACGGCGACCCCAGTACTGATGAGGACCCGCCCCAGCTCGAGCAGGAGGGCGAGGGTCTGAACGTCGGGCGGCGGTGCTGCCTCATCGTCGTCCTGGGGCTCGGCGACGACCAGAAGATCATCGGCCGCTCCATCGCCGGCGGCTCTGCCATCAGCCGGCCGGCGCCGGTTGAGTACCCGGGCCACGACGCCGATGACGACCAGGACGAGCACCGCCAACAGTATCGAGCTGATCGGTATCGTCGAACTCTTGACCTGGGCCGGCCGGCTCCGCCGTGTGCGGCCGTCGTCGGGGGTCGGAAGCTCTCGGTCGGTTTGATCTTCGCCGGGTTGTGTCGTCGGGGCGTCGGTTGTCGGAGCTTCCTCGGTGGCGGGTGCTTCGGTGGTGCGTGCGATGCTCGACGGAGGAGAGGTCGATGGTGCAGCGGTCGTCGGGGCATCGGTCGCCGGGACGCTTGAGGGTGCCCCGTCAGATGGTGTGCTCATCGGTGGGGCGCTTGCCCCGGGCTGCACGTCTGTTGTCGTCGGCCGGGATTCCACCGTCGTGGCAGCGCCGTCTGGCTGTCCCTCGTCGTCGATGGGCTGGCCCCGGGTTGTTGAAGTCTCGTCGGTCTGGAGCGATTCCACGGGGCGGCCGTGTTGGACCGAGGCTGCGGCCGGCAACAACAACACCAACATCAGCGCCATCGGAGCGCCGAGGGCGACGCAAAGCCGTCGAGGCCACTCTGCCTGGTTCCTATCCATCGCCATGTCGAGCATCGTAGGTACGGCGAGCCCGGTTTGGCAGTCGCCTGCGTGCCGCTGCTGCCGTGCGCCGACCCGCCAGAAGGATCCGGCGACTTCAGCCGTTGTTACAGTGCGCTATGCCCGAACCTGCCAAAGCTACGGCCGAACGTTCGGCTTGGCACGATAACATGCGTCTGGTCGCCATGTTTATTGTGGTTGCCGGGCACTGGGGAATCGGACGTGGAGCGTTCCCGGGAACTTCGTCCAACATTTCGTTTGTGATTTATATCTTTCACATGCCACTGTTCATTATGCTGGCCGGGCGGTTTGTTCGACCTCGAGCGTCTTTTGACGCTACATTCCGAAAGGGTTGGGGTCAACTCCTCATACCCTTCGCGTTCTTCTTTCTCGTTGATCTGTTTGTTTTGAGCAAGGTAAGCGGGCCTCCGTTCGTAGCATTCGGACACCTTCCATACGGCCTGTGGTTCTTGGTCTCCCTCTTCTTTTGGCGTCTCATGGTGGTGCCCGTTGGTCGCTGGCGATCGTTTGATCGACTCGTGTGGCCACTGGCGCTGTTGGGTCTGGTCCTCAGCGGACTGCTGCCCAACTGGTGGTCGCTTGTTCGCACGTTTGCCTTCTTCCCAGCGTTCCTGTTCGGCATGCTGGTTCTGCCCCGCTTGGAACCTCACCTGCGTCGTCCTTGGGTTCGCGTCGCTTCCGCTGCGCTCCTCGTCGCCACCGTGGTGGTCGTGTGGCCGCGAGCCCAGCAGTACAACTATCTCTGGCTGCATCAGTCGCGAAGTTACGACGAGCTTGGTCGGGACTTCGTCAGTGGCGCCGGTCTTCGTCTACTCGTCGCAGCAGCAGGAATCGTGGTTGCTTTGGCAGTCGTTTCGCTCGTACCTACCCGGCGGGTCGGGTCTTTGTCAGGCCTTGGTCGGTTCACGTTGTACGCCTACTTGCTTCATCTGCCGGTCACCGAGTTCATCATCTACTGGTTGATCCCGCGAACCGATTCCAACGCAGCGGTGTCGGTCTCGGTGAGTCTCGCAATTATCCCGTTCGTACTCGTGGTGATGACTCGACCGGTGCGCCGATTGACTCAGCCCTTGGTTGAGCCTGTCGAGTTTGCAAAATCGGTGCCGGTGCCATAGCCGGGTCGCTCACGGCGTCTCGACAGAGGCGATGTGGCCGTCGGCCAGCCGGAGCAGCCGGTCGGAGCGCTCGTTGAGCCGTGGATCGTGGCTGGCGGCCAGCAAGGTCAGCCCCGTCCGGGCGCGGAGGTCGTCGAACAGGTCGAGCACCAACGCCGCCGAATCGTCATCGAGGCTGCCGGTCGGTTCGTCGGCGAGCAGCAGAGCCGGCTCGTTGGCCAAGGCTCGGGCCACCTGCAACCCGCTGCCGTTCGCCCCCGGACATCGTCGGAGGTTTCGAACCAGCGCGGTGTGCGAGACCGACGGTCGCCAACAGCTCCTCGGCCCTGCGGGCGCGTTCGCGGTGGCCGAGACCGGTTCCGAACATGGCGATGGCAACGTTCTGGCGCGAGGTCAGCCGGGGGATGAGGTTGTGCAGTTGGAACACGAGGCCGATCTGGTTGCGGCGGTACTCGGTGAGCCGGTGCAGGTGGACCAGGTCGTGACCGGCGACCCGGATCGTGCCGGTGTCCGGGCGATCCAACGCAGCGAGCAGGTGCAACAGGGTGGTCTTGCCCGAGCCCGACGGTCCAGAGATCGCCACGAACTCCCCCGCCTTGATGTCGAAGGACACGCCGTCGATCACGCGGTCATTGCCGAAGGTGCGGACCAGATCGCGAACGGTTACCAGCGGCTCTCCGCCGTGATCGCCGTCGACCTCGGAGTGCCAATCCTTATTCACGACGCATCGCCTCCACGGGAGAGAGGAACGCAGCTCGAAGCGCAGGGTAGATCGCTCCGAGGAAAGCCACGCCGATGGCGAACACCAGCGACCTGGTGAAGATCGAAGCCGTGTAGATCGGGTGGAAAACACCCCTCAGCTCCGGGAGATTTTGCAGCAGGTTGATCGCCACCCAGCCAAGGAAAACGCCGATGGTGGCGCCGACGAGGCTGACGATCAGCGACTCGCCGAGGACGAGCGACACGATCCGTCGTCGGGTCCACCCGATGGATCGGAGCACGCCGAACTCTCTGATGCGTTCGAAGAATGACAGGAGGGAGGTGTTCAACACGCCGGTGATGGCGATCACCGCTGCGAGGATGGATCCGCCGGTGTTTCCCGCCGAAATCAACACCAAGGTGTTGTCCACCCGCCCGAAGTCGGTTTCGCTGTTCACCGTGGCCAACTGGGGGAACTTCGTGTCGATCGACTCGCGGACCTGCGCAGAGCTGGCCCCCGGGGCCAGCTTGACGAACCCCAGTGTCACCTGGCCGGCTGCCTGGTAGCGGCCCTGCAGCGCCGCCAGCGGGAACATCATCGTGGAGTTGCCGTACGAGACGCCGTTGGTCCGGTACAGGCCGGTCACGCGGTACTGATGGCCGTCCATCGTCAGGGTGTCGCCGGTCTTTTTGTCGATCGATTCGGCCAGTGTGTAGCCCAACATGACCTCGGTTTCGCTTTGGGCGGCGTAGGAGCGTCCTTCGAGAACGACGACCCCGAATCGCTTTTGGGCATCGGGTGCGAGGCCGACCTGGACAACGGTGGGGTGGCCGGCGTCGTACTTATCGAGCTCGATGAGGGCACCGATGGAATCCTCGACGCCGTCAACCTTGGCGATGGAGGCGATGTCGTCGCTGGAGATCAGCGAGTTCAGCAGGCTGTCGGTGTGCTTCTGGGCGATGGTGAAGTCGGCGTTGCCCGCTTTCAGGAATCCCGTGGCCGACTGCTCCAGGCTGGACGTCAGCGTCCCGAGCGCGACCACGGCCATGACGCCGATCGCCACCGCCCCAGCGGTGAGGGCGGCCCGCATTCGACGGGCGCTCACGTTGTGCCCACAAGCCCGATGAAGGTCATGGACGTACCTCTTTGTGACACCTTACCCATTGGCGGGCCGCCCCAAGCCGATAGGGAGAGTTGTAGGAAACCGCACGGGTCTGGCCGTCTCGCCAGCAGCGGCGAGCTCGATGTGGTTGCCTGGTACTCCACGACCAGCCAGAGGAGTCCGATCGCATGGATGCCGTTCAGCTCACCCAATGGAAGCACGACCCCGAGGTGCGTGACGTCCCCGAGCCCGAACCCGGTCCAGGCCAGGTGCTGGTGCGGGTGGGTGGCGCCGGCCTGTGCCACTCCGACCTGCACCTCATCCACGACTTTGAGTCGGGCATGGTGCCCTTCGAGCCACCCTTCACCCTCGGTCACGAGAACGCGGGTTGGGTGGAGGCGTTGGGCGCCGGCGTCTCCAGGCTGGAAGTCGGCCAGCCGGTCGCCGTCTATGGCCCTACCGGTTGCGGCCAGTGCCGCCGCTGCATCCAGGGGCTGGAGAACTATTGCGAGCGCCAGGGCGAGCTCACCTCGATGGCGGCAGGCCTGGGCACCGATGGCGGCATGGCGCGGTACATGCTGGTCGAGGACCCCCGCCACCTCCTGCCCCTCGGTGACTTGGACCCGGTGCAGGCGGCGCCCCTCACCGACGCCGCTCTGACGCCCTACCACGCGATCAAGCGGTCGCTCGGTCTGTTGGTGCCGGGGTCCTCCGTCGTCGTGATCGGTGTCGGTGGCCTCGGCTACATGGGCGTCCAACTGCTCGAGGTGCTCACCGGGGCCACGGTGATTGCGGTGGACACACGCCGATCGGCGCTCGACATGGCCGCCTCGGCCGGTGCCGAACACACGGTCACCGCAGGCGAGTCCGCCGCCCCCGAGATCGCCGAGCTCACCGGGGGCAAGGGTGCCGACGTGGTGCTCGACTTTGTCGGCAACGAGGCGACCATGCAGCTGGCCGTCGCCAGCGGTCGATCGCTCGGCCACATCACCATCGTCGGCATCGGCGGTGGCTCCTACCCGTTCAGCTTCTTCACCGTCCCCTACGAGGCCTCGCTGGCGTCGACCTATTGGGGCAGCATCTCCGAGCTGATCGAGGTGCTCGAGCTGGCCGAACGGGGCCTGATCCGCGCCGAGGTCGAGCGCGTCCCGATCGCCGAGGTGCCGGCGGCGTACGAGCGCCTCGCCCGAGGCGACGTCAACGGTCGCCTGGTGGCCGTTCCCGAGTGAACGATGTCGTTGGGCGAACCCCGGTCGTGTCGCCGCATCGTTGACCGACCCGCCCGGCTCATCCGCCTGCTCGTCGTTAGCCTTTCGCCATGTCCTCCGACCCGCCCACCTGGCTTCAACAAGCTCGCGACCAGTGGAAGCACCGAGGCCGAGACCGCCCGCCGTTTGCCGAGGAACCCGGCACCGATCAGGAGTCGGTGTGGGACTACCCGCGGCCGCCGGCGGTCGTGCCCGACGGACGCTCGATCGAGGTCGCCCACCTCGGTGACCTGGTTGCCCGATCGGCCACGTCGGTGCGGGTGCTCGAAACGTCCCACCCGCCGGCCTTCTATCTGCCGCCCGAGTCGGTGCTACCCGGGCGCCTGGTTCCGACGAGCGGCTCGTCACACTGCGAGTGGAAAGGCGCCGCCGAGTACCTGGCGGTGGCCGGCACCACCGAGCCCGTCGCCTGGCGCTACCCCAACCCCCTATCCGGAGTTCGCCGACCAGGCCGGGTGGGTCTCGTTCTATCCCGGCCGTGTTGCCTGCAGCGTCGATGGCGAAACGGTGCGCGCCCAGGCGGGCGGCTTCTACGGCGGGTGGATCACCGACGACGTGGTCGGCCCGTTCAAGGGTGAGCCCGGCACCTCCGGCTGGTAGGCCTTGGGGCAGGGTGGGTTCTCGGGAAGTGAGCGGCCCCTCGAAGCGAGGAACAAGGCACACGATGATCAGGAGCACGCGATGACCACGACCACCGACGCACTCGAGGTCGATCGGGGCGACACCTCGGTCACCAGGCTGGTCACCGACACCCTGCCCGATGCCGACGACCTGCCCGACGGACAGGTGCGCATGCGGGTGGACCGGCTGGCGATCACAGCCAACACGGTCACGTACGCCGAGATGGGCGACATGTTGGGCTACTGGGACTTCTACCCCACCGGTGACGACACCTGGGGCCGGGTACCGGCGATGGGGTGGGCCGACGTCACCGCTTCGGCGCACCCCGATGTCGAGGCGGGCGGGCGTTATTACGGCTGGTTCCCGATGGTTGGGACGGTCGACCTCTCCGTTACTCCCACCCGGCACGGGCTCCGCGACGACGGTGAGCACCGCCACGCCCATGCCCCGGTGTACCGCACCTTCGAGGACACCCGCACCGATCCCCTCGCTCCGACCGGGTTTGTTGATGCGGTGGAACTGGGCGACCTGGAGGACCGGCAGGCACTCCTGCGCGGCCTCTTTCTCACCGGCTTTCTCGCCGATGCGTTCTTCGAGCACAACGACTGGTTCGGTGCCCGCCGCGCGGTCGTGTTGTCGGCCTCGTCGAAGACCGCCATCGCCTTCGCGGACTGTGCGTCGCAGCGTGGGCTCGATGCCTTGATCGGGGTCACGTCGCCGGGCAACGTCGACTTCGTGCGTGGGCTGGATCGATACAGCGATGTGGTCACCTACGACGAGATCGCCTCGATCGCCCCCGGTCCGGCGGTTGCGATCGACATGGCCGGCAACGGCCCGGCGACGCGAGCTCTTCATGGGAACCTGGGTGATGCCTTGGCCCATTCGATGCTGGTCGGGCGCAGCCACCACGACGCTCCCCCGGCCCGGCCCGACAAGGGCCCGAAGCCGGAGGTGTTCTTTGCGCCGACGGCGATGAGCCAGCTCACCAGGGGTGGCACCGACCAGGCTGAGCTTCAGGAACGATCGGCGGCGGGGCTTCGGACTTTCGTCGAGGGCTCACGGGACTGGCTCGACGTCGATCGCTCGTTCGGCCCCGAGGCCACAGCGACAACGTGGGCCGAGGTTCACGCAGGGGTCGTGCCGCCGAACATCGGCCGGATCGTCTCGTTGCGCTGACCTACGTTGGGCCGTGCCTGCTGGGGTGCTCGTTGAGGTAGGCCACAAAGCTGTTCAGCGATGCTCGGTTACGGCCCTTGGTCAACGGGCCGAGCAACGGCGCCGTTGGAGCGATCAGACCGATCGGGGCCTCGTCCATGTCGATGCGGGTGCGGACGCTGCCGTCGGGTGCGGGGTCGCTCGCCAGCCAGAAGTCCACCCGACCTCGGCCGGCCGGACGGAACCGCACTTCCAGCGCCAGATGCCCGGGTCGGTCGATCTCGAGGATCTCGGAGCTGTCGTTGACCGTCAGAGGGCCGACCAGGCCCACCCGGTGATGAAAGTGCGCGCCCTCACTCGGCCAGTCATCGTCAACCGAGCGGATCGCCCGGCAACCGACCAGCCAGGTTGGGTAGGTCTCGGGATCGGAGAGGGCGTCGAACACCTCGTCGATCGGCCGGAGCACCCAACAACTGACGCGGGCGGCATGTGGGGGCGCTGTAGACACGAACGAATGCTACCGGCGGAGCTGAGCCGCTCCACGGTCGCTGCGACTGATTCGCCGTCCAGCGCCACCCTCTCTGATCAAACCCGGCCGCAACCGAACCGGGCGCCTCATGGTGGGCTGGACACGAGGCGTACCATTCAAAACGGGGATGCCCGTGAGCGACAAGATGACAGATTTCGGGGCAGCACAGGTTGGAGCGAGCTGGCCGGATGAGATCACCGAGCGGCTGCTGGACCTGAGCGTCGACCTGACGTGTGTGGCCAGCTTCGATGGCTATTTCGAAGAACTCTCCAACGGTTGGATCGAGCGCCTCGGTTACGACTGCAAGGAGCTATTGGGGCGGCCGCTGCTCGATTTCGTCCACCCGGACGATGTCGAGAACACCGCCACGCAGCTTGCCGCCGGTCGGGAGGGCGAGGACATCACGCAGTTCGAGAACAGGTTTCTCGATCACGCCGGCTCGAACCGCTGGCTCTCGTGGACCGCCGTGGCCGTCCCCTCGGTGCGCCGCTACTACGCCGTCGCTCGCGACCGAACGCCGGAGCATGTGGCAGAGGAGAAGGAGCGCGAGAGCGAACGTCGGTACGTGGACCTGATCGAGTCGTCACACGACATCATTCAGAGCATCGCAGCCGACGGCCATTTCGAGTTCGTCAATCGGGCCTGGTTCAAGAACTTGGGATACACCCCGGAGGAACTGCCAGGACTGACCCTGTTCGACATCGTCGAGGAGTCGTTCCACGATCACTGCACTCTGCTGATCGGGCAGATCATGAGCGGCATGTCCTTCGACTCGGTCGAGATCACCTTCGTCGCCAAGGACGGGCGTAAGTTTCCCGTCGAGGGCAACGCCACCGGCCGCTTCCGCGACGGAGAGTTCATTGCCACCCACACCTTCTTCCGCGATATCAGCGACCGTAAGGAAGCGGAGGCGCTGACCGAGCAGTACCAGCGCCAGCTCGAGCAGGAGGTAGCGGAGCGGACGTCGGCGCTCGTGCAGAGCGAAAAGCTGGCCACGCTCGGTCGTCTGAGTGCCGGCATGGCCCACGAGTTGAATAACCCTGCGGCGGCGGCCCAGCGGGGTGCGGTACAACTGCGGGAGGCGCTCTCGCAGACCTACCGTCGCTTTTTCGATCTTGCGTCCCGGGGAATCACCGTCGACGATGTTGACCGACTGTCGGCGTTGATCGATCGCGGTGCGCTTCAAGCCACGGTGCCCGACACGTTGGATCCGCTTTCGCGGAGCGACCGGGAAGCGGCGATCGAGGACTGGTTGGACGCCCGGGGTGTCGACCGTGCCTGGGAGTTGGCCGGTCCGATCCTCAGCCTGAACCTCGAGATCGGTGACCTGGACGCACTCGCCGGGGAAATCGACGCCGAGGCGCTCTCCTCGGTGGTGTCGTTGATGACGCACTCATACACGGCGTTCGCCCTTCTGGCCCAGGTGGGGCACGGTTCGGAGCAGATCTCCGAGATCGTCAAGGCCCTGAAGGATTACAGCTTCATGGATCAGGCCCCGGTCCAGGAGATCGATCTGCACGAGGGGCTCAACAACACGCTGATCATGTTGCAGGCGAAGCTGAAGCGTGGCATCGAGGTCGAGCGAAACTACGGCGAGGACGTGCCCCGGATCGACGCTCTCGGAAGCGAGCTGAACCAGGTCTGGACCAACCTGATCGACAACGCGGCCGATGCCATGGGCGGTTCGGGACATCTCATGATCACCACCTCCGCCGACGACGGCTGGGTGGTGGTCGAGATCGAGGACGACGGGCCGGGAATAGCGGACGATCTGATCGACAAGGTGTTCGAACCGTTCCTCACGACCAAGGGCCCGGGCAAGGGAACCGGCTTGGGGCTCAACATCGTATTCAACATCATTCGGGGGTCCGGCGGTCACATCGACGTCCGTTCCAAGCCGGGGAGCACCGTGTTCCGGGTGCGGCTTCCCGTACGCCGGGAGGCACGATGAGCGTCCAGACCGACCGTCCGATCATCATCGCCGTCGATGACGACCCGGCGGTTCTCAGTGCAGTTCGAGGTGATCTGCGCCGTCAATATGGCGAGCACTATCGCATCGTGGTGGCCCCTGGTGGGGCCGAGGCGGTCGAGGTCCTCAAGGAACTCAAGTTGCGCAGCTCGCCTCTGGCGCTCGTGGTGTCGGACCAGCGGATGCCCGAGGTGTCCGGCTTTGAGGTGCTGCGGGCTGCACGGGAGTTGTTCGACGATGTCCGCACCGTCCTTCTCACCGCGTACGCCGATACCGAGGTGGCGATCGGCGCCATCAACGACCTGCACCTCGACTACTACATCCTCAAGCCCTGGGATCCGCCCGAGGAGCAGCTCTATCCGGTTCTCGACGATCTGCTCGGTGACTGGCATGCCAGCCATCGAGCCGTCGCCGACGTGACCCGGGTCGTCGGCACCAGGTGGTCTGCCGCCTGTCACGATGTGCGGGACTTTTTGCAACGCAATCAGGTCCCGATGCAGTGGCTCGACGTGGATCTCAACGACGAGGGGCGACGTCTGCACGCGGCTTCCGGTGGAGCGACGCTGCCGATCGTGTTGACGCCCGACGGCCAGCACCTGATCAACCCGGACCTGGCCACGTTGGCGACGGCCCTCGGAAACCGCACCCAAACCGATGCGACCGCATTCGACCTGGCGATCGTCGGCGCCGGACCGGCCGGATTGGCTGCTGCGGTCTACGGGGCAAGCGAAGGCCTGTCCACGGTCTGCATCGAACAGTCGGCTCCCGGTGGGCAGGCGGGTCAGTCATCACGGATCGAAAACTACCTGGGCTTCCCGAACGGGATCGCCGGTGCAGACCTGGCCCGGCGGGCGGTGACCCAGGCAAAGCGATTCGACGTCGAGGTGCTTGCCCCCGCAGCCGTGACCCACCTGGACGTCAATGGGCCGTACCCGAAACTGCAGTTGGCCGACGGGTCCCAGATCAGCTGCGGCGCGCTGGTCCTGGCGTGCGGGGTGACCTACAACCGCCTCGACGTCCCGGGAGTGGCCGATCTGGAGGGAGCGGGTATCTACTACGGCGCCGGGCTGAGCGAACGCGACACTGTGGCCGGCGAGGAGATCATCATCGTCGGCGGCGCCAACTCTGCGGGCCAGGCGGCGGTGTTCTTCTCCGACCACGCGGCGAAGGTCACGATCCTGTGTAGGTCGGCATCGCTGAGCGAAGGGATGTCCGCGTATCTGGTCGACCAGATTGCCGAACGGCCCAACATCGAGGTGCGTCTCCGTGCGGAGGTCCAACAGGTCGGCGGCACCGACCGGCTCAACTCGATCACTGTCATCGACGGCAAGTCCGGTGAGACCGATGAGGTGAAGGCCTCAGCGATGTTCATCTTCATCGGGGCGTCCCCCCGCACACCATGGCTGCCGCCCCAGGTAGCAAAGGATGAGCGTGGCTTCCTGCTCACCGGTCCAGCACTTGGGGACCGTCGGTTCCCGGCGCCGGACGGGTTGCGGGACCCGTACCTCTATGAGACGAGCGTGCCGGGGGTCTTCGCAGTGGGTGACGTGCGGTCGAGGTCGGTGAAGCGGGTTGCGTCGGCGGTCGGAGAAGGTTCCGTCGCGGTGCAGTTCGTCCATCAGTTCTTACAGAGCTGAGGCAACGACCGGGCTCGGTCGGAATCCGGCATAGTCCCCTTCGAACGCCCATTCACGCTCGGCCACGAGAACGCTGGCTGGGCCGACGCCGGTAGCTTGTCGTTGGTGCCTTCGGGTCTGGCCGACGGCATCATCGCCGATGCTGGGATTGCGAAGCTCTACCGCGGCGCTGTCGACGTCGCTCTCCAACAAGCGATCGGATACGACGGGCCCGGGTTTCCGTCGATGGCACCGTTCGGGCAGGGCGGCGACATCGTTGATCTACGCCAAGTCGTCACGGAAGCGCTCATCGGCGTTGTCTCGACGTTTCTCGGCCGCCAGGATGCCGGGGGTGTTTCGGATGATCACTCGCCTGCGCTGCTCGATCGCATCCTGACCGATCCCCCCACTCGGCCGATTTCTGATCGGCTGGGGGCGCTGGAAATGGAAGGGATGCGTGAGGAGGCCTCGGGCGGCGTTAGCGGTGAAGAGGTGGTGCTCGTCCGAATCTCGGCGGCAGCGGAGACACCGTTGGCAGCTCGGTTCAGCACCTTGTTCGCCGAGTCGAAGAAGCTGGACTGCTCACACCGGGACGGTTGGGTGGGCCGCGAGAACTTCCTTCGGCCGGAGGTGAAGCTCGCCGGCAACGAACTGGCCAACTTCTCCGCGTTCCTCGATCACCGGTGGCGCAACAACGACTGGATGTGGGGTCGACTCGACGCAGCCTCCGATCTCATCGGGCTGGTGCTCAAGATGGCGGTCGATCGAGGTGAGCCTGATTTTCAGGGACGACTTCGTACCTCGCAGGCGTGCCGGGGGACGCCACGGAGCTCCAGGTCCGAAACAAACTGATCGAACGGCGCCAAGGCCAGATCCTGGAGGAGACCAAGGCGGTGGCCCAGGAATATGCCGAGTACAACATCCGGGTGAACTCGGTGCATCCCGGCGCCGTCTCTACCCCTGGCATCGAGGCCGACGACATCAAGGACGTCGTCCAGGCGTACGTGGAGCAGATCCCCATGAAGCGCATCGGGGACCCCGAAGAGGTGTCCAACCTGGTGTTGTTCCTGGCATCGGACATGTCGAGCTATTCCACGGGCGGCGCTTTTGTCTCCGACGGTGGAATCATCGCGGGCTAGGCGTCCCGCCTCAGTTACCAGCCGTCGGTGCGAAGCGGGGTCCGCAACCTGACCACGCACCGGTCAGGGTGATCCGCCGGTCGGGTCCTGGTCTCCCCAGTCGATCCGGGCCGAGTCCGTCTCGATCACTGCGTCCCCTCGGCTGGCACCGAGGAAGTCCCACGCCCATGACACGAAGGCGTCGACGCGTTGACGTACGCCGCTCATGAGCCAGGCGTGCACTCCCAACCAGGCCGCAAAGGCGACCGTTCCGTGAAGCTCGTGGTGCCGTTTGCCGACCTCGGCAACTGCCGAGCCCCTGCCGACCATGGCCATGATCCCCTTGTCGCGGTAGCGGAACGGTTCCCGCTGACGGCCATCGACGTCGGCGAGGATGTTCCGTGCGGCCCAGCGGCCTGCTTGCAAGGCGACCGACCCCAACTGCGGGAGTGCCTGGCCGGTGTCGTCGGTCATGTTGGCCATGTCGCCGATCGCATAGACGCTCGGATGCCCGTGCACTGTCAGATCGGGTTGGGCCGTGAGGCGACCACCCCTGCCGGCATCGAGGCCCGATGTAGCAGCCAGATCAGGTGCGGTGATTCCCCCTGCCCACACGACGGTCCGGCTGGCGATCTCGGTGCCGTCGCTGAGTAGGACGCCCTCGGTCGTGACCTCCTCAACCCCTGTTTTCAGGCGGAGGTTCACCCCGAGGGTCCCGAGTCGCTTCGTCGCATAGGCGCTCGCCGTGTCGGAAAAGGGTCCGAGCACCGCCGGGCCCAGATCGACGATGGTGATGGCCACCCTGTCCAGGTCGAGGTCCCGGTAGCGTTTGGGCATCACGTCATTGACCAGGTCGGCCACCGCCCCGGCCGTCTCGACGCCGGTGGGTCCAGCGCCGACCACGACGATGTTGAGCGCACCCCGATCGATAAGTGTCGCGTCGTTGTCGGCGTCCTCGAACACCTCGAACAGCCGGTTGCGCAGCCGGTTGGCATCGGCGACCGAGTAGAGCGGAAACGCATGCTGCTGCGCTCCGGGAGTGTTGAAGAAGTTCGGTTTCGAACCCGCTGCGAGCACGAGGTAGTCGCCGCCGAACGTGTCACCGTCGGCGGTGGTGACGCTTCGACCGTCGACGTCGACCGAGACGACGTCGACCCGTTTTACCCTGACGCTGGGATGCCTGGCGAAGATCCCCCGCAGCGGCCGGGCCACATCAACCACCGCCAGTTCGGCGGTGGCCACCTGGTAGAGCAGCGGTTGGAACTGGTGGTAGTTGTTACGGTCCAACAGCGTGACCGCAACATCGTGGCGGGCCAACCGGGTCGCGCACCCGACACCTGCGAATCCGCCCCCGACCACCACCACCGTGGACCGTTGCTCAGCCATCGCCGAGAGCCTGATCCAAGTCCATCGCTGCCACGATGAGCGAGAGGTGGGTGAACGCCTGGGGGAAGTTGCCGAGCTGGTCGCCGGTGGCCCCGATTTCCTCTGAGAACAGGCCGATGTGGTTGGCGTAGGTCAACATTTTGTCGAACGTGAGCCGGGCCTCGCCGACCCGGCCGGACTTCGCCAGAGCGGAGACATACCAGAAGGTACACAGTGAGAACGTGCCCTCCGAGCCCGCCAGCCCGTCGGGGGACGCACTTGGGTCGTAGCGGTACACCAGGCTGTCGGACACCAACGTTCGGTCCATGGCCGCCAGGGTGGAGATCCACTTGGGGTCGGTCGGTGAGATGAAGCCCACGAGCGGCATCAACAGCAGCGATGCATCCAGGACATCGCCGCCTTCGTACTGAACGAACGCAGCCATCTCCGCGTTCCAACCCTTGCTGTGGATTGTTCGGTGCAGCTCGTCGCGCACATCGGTCCATCGCTGAAGCGGCGCCGGCAGCGATCGGTTGGTTGCGATGCGGATCGCCCGGTCGAACGCGACCCAGGTCATCAGTCGCCCGTACACGAAGCGACGTTGCCCGCCCCGTGTCTCCCAGATCCCCTCCTCCGGTCGGTCCCAGTTATCGCACAGCCAGTCGATGATCTCGATGATGTCCGCCCAGCCGGCGTTTCCCAGGAAGTAGCCCGCCTCGTCGATGAGGAGTAACGCGTCGAGGAACTCGCCGTAGATGTCGAGCTGCAGCTGGTCCGCCGCGCCGTTCCCGATCCGCACGGGGCTCGAACCGCGGTAGCCGTCGAAACCCTCCACGATCTCCTCGGTCAGGTCGGAGCTGCCGTCGACTCGGTACATGATGTTGAGCGGTGTCGAGCCGTCGGACCGCCGCTCCTCCGCACGCTGGCGCATCCAGAGCGAAAAGCCCACCGCCTCGTCCTCGAAGCCCAGCTTGAGCAGCGCCCGCACCGAGAAGGATCCGTCGCGTACCCAGGTGTAGCGGTAGTCCCAGTTGCGTTCGCCTCCCATCTGTTCGGGGAGCCCGCCCGTGGGTGCGGCCACGATGGCGCCCGAGGGCGCATACGTCATGAGCTTCAAGGTGATGGCGGACCGGTAGACCGTCTCGCGCCATCGACCCCGGTAGCGTCCTCGCTCGACCCAGTCGTGCCAGTAACCGTTCGTGGCCTCGAAAAGCGCCTGGAGCTCGTCGCGTTTCACACGCTGTGGAGTGGCACCGGCCGTCGCATCCAGCACGAATCCGGCCTGGTCACCCTCCGAGAGCGCCACGTGTGCGGTGGCGTCGTCCCCATCCCGTTCGAGCACCTCTGACGACGACAGTCCCAGCACGACCTCCCCAGCGTCGAAGCGAGCGCGGTGGCCATCGACGCTCGTGGTGTGGGCGCGGCGGGCGAAGTCGAAACGCGGAGCCACTCGGACCCGGAACTCGAAGTGACCCCGCACGCACCGAAGCATCCGCACGATGCGGCGTCGTCCGTGGGCCACGTGCGGATCGTCGATCGGCATGAAGTCGATGAGTTCTGCGACGCCGGTGTTCGCCAGGTACCGGGTGACCAGGATGGCGCTGTCCGGCAGGTACATCTGCTTGGTCACGGTCGACGGGTCGTTTGCGTCCACGCGGAACGCCCCGCCCTTGTCGGCATCGAGCAGCGCGGCGAACACGCTCGCAGAGTCGAAGCGCGGGCAGCAGAAGAAGTCGATGGCGCCGTCGGTGGAAACAAGTGCCGCCGACTGCATGTCGCCGATCAGGCCATGATCAGCGATCGGTGGGTACTCAGCGGTGTTGTTCACGACGGCGGCTCGTCTCTCGGGGGGGTAGGTCAGGTTGTTCGGGGTGGGTACGTCGGGCCCTGCAGTTCGATCAGGTCCATGGCTCGTGCCACTTGCCGATGCCGTTGACGAGCGCATCAGCGGCTTCGGGGCCCATGGTCCCGGGCGCATAGGTGTGCACCGGCGGAGGGGAGTGAAGGAGCGGTTGCATGATCCGCCATGCCTCTTCCACCCCGTCCTGGCGGGTGAAGCGCGTCTTGGCACCGATCATGGCGGCGTGCAGGAGCACCTCGTAGGGGGTGGGGCCTTCGCCGCCCTCGTCTGCGAACAACATGTCGAGCGTGATCGGTTCGGGGTGGGGCGTGCCCGAACGGAGGGCGTCCAGCGTGATCTGCACGCCGGTGGAGGGGTCGAGCTTCACCACGATCTGGTCCGTTTCGGCCCGGTGGCCGCGCAGCTCTCCAAAACCGAGCCTCGGTGGGTTCTTCAACACGAGCCGGAGCTCGGTCTGGGTGGTGGCCAGGCACTTGCCGGTGCGGATGAAGAACGGGACACCCGACCAGCGCCAGTTGTCGATCTCCAGGCGAAGCGCGGCGAACGTCTCGGTCGTCGAGTCGGCGGCAACGCCGTCGACATCGAGGTAGCCGTCGTATTGTCCCCGCACGTAGTGAGCGGGGTCGGCGTCATCGACCGCCCGGAACGCCGCGACCACCGCATCTTTGAGGTAGCCCGGATGCCCACCGGCCGGTGGCTCCATGGCGGCGGCCGCAACCACCTGCATGAGGTGGTTGACCACGACGTCGCGGAGGGCTCCAATCGGATCGTAGAAGTGGCCGCGATCGGCCACCCCGAAGTTCTCGGCCAGGGTGATCTGCACCGACTCCACGTGGTTGCGGTTCCACACCGGCTCGAGCAGCGTGTTGGCAAACCGCAGATAGAGGATCTCCTCGAGACCCATCTTGCCGAGGTAGTGGTCGATCCGCAGCAGCTGCGACTCATCGAGGTACTGGTGGAGCTCATCGGACAGCGCCCGCGCCGATGCGAGGTCGTTGCCGAACGGTTTCTCCACCACGACCCGCGCTGTGCCGGTGAGTCCCGCGTCGGACAGCCCTTTGATGACGGTGGCGAAGAGGAACGGCGGGATCTCCAGGTAGAACACCGGTTGCTCGACGCCGGCGATCGCTGCGCCCACCCGCCCGTAGGTCGAGTCGTCCGCGAAGTCGCCCTGCACATAGGACATCCGGTTGGCCAGCCGGCCGAACACCTCGTCATCGAGTTCTTCGCCCGTTCCCACAATCGAGTCCCTGGCCCGCTCAACAAGTTGGTCCTTGGTCCAGTCCTCGAATGCAACGCCGACGATGGGGCAGTCGATCAACCCCCGGCGTTCCAGTCGGTACAACGACCGAAACGTCATCACCTTCGCCAGGTCGCCGGTGATCCCGAAGACCACAAAGACATCACATTTCCGGGGCGCGTCCGTCACGTCGGCTCCTCTCTCGGTGTAGTCCGCTGGTGCTCGGGCCAGTCCCTCAGCTTCAGTGGACCACGCGTTCCGCCGCGTCGGCATCCCCCGACCTGGGTGAGCTGTCGTCGGCCTAGTTCGGGACGGTCCCCTTGCCGGCCTTCTTGTCCTTCTTGACCTGCCGCTTTTCTTTTGCGGTTTTGGATGCTCGACACCGGCGCCAGAACTACATCCACCACCAGGCCCGAGATCGCACGGTCGCACTGTTCGTCCGCACCGCCAAACAGGACGAATCCGGCCGCACACTGCCCTACTTCTGCGCCGGCACCGCCAGCTACGTCGAGCACCGGTCCGAGCGGCCGATCCAGATCACCTGGAAGCTGCACCACCCACTGCCAGGCGACATCTTCACCAGCTACCGCGCCGCCGTGGTTTAGCCCGGCGAGGGCAGGGATGCAACCGTCGAGGCCGATGCCGGGGGTACGTTCATGACGATGCATCAACTCGTTGTCTCCGGGGTGTGTAAACGCTTCGGGCGTACCACGATCCTGGAAGACGTCGACCTGGCGGTGGCACGCGGGGAGGTGGTGGCGCTCACCGGCGAAAACGGGGCTGGCAAGTCCACGCTGATGGGGATCTGCGCCGGGCTGATCCGAGCCGACAGCGGCACCGTTCAACTTGGCGGGGCCATCGGGTACTGCCCGCAGACTCCGGGGCTGTTCGACCTGCTCACGGCGGAGGATCACCTGGTGATGTTTGGTCGTGGCAGCGGGCTGGGTCGGGCCGAATCGCTGCGTCGTGGCTATGCCGCTCTCGAGGAATTTGGCTATCCGATGCACGAACGGACGGTCGTGGCCGACCTATCGGGCGGTACCCGCCAGAAGCTGAACCTGGCGCTGGCCCTGCTGACCGACCCGTCCGTGCTGCTGCTCGACGAGCCCTACCAAGGGTTCGACCGGGGCACGTACGTCAACTTCTGGGACCACTGCGAGACGTGGCGTCGCGCCGGCAAATCGGTCGTGGTCGTCACCCACATGCTCGCCGAACTGGACCGCGTCGACCGGGTGGTCGAGCTGCCCGCACACCCGTCGAGGGCACATCACCCTGGATGGTGAAAGGAGACGGCTCATGAAGGCACTGCAGCGGGTGTTGATTATGGCGGAGATGCACGGCCGCGACCTGACCCGTCGCCACGTCGCCCTGGGCCTCCTCGTCGCCCTGCCGTTGTCCTTCTACCTTGCGTCAAGCCGCGACAACACCCAGGCCCTGTCCGCCGGTGGCATCGGCATGGCCTTCGCCGTCTCGGGGGCAACGCTGTTCTCGGTTCTCTCCTCACAAAACGTCGACCAGCGCCTCATCCTCGGCGGCTACCGCCCGGTCGATCTGCTGATCGGCCGGCTCCTGTTTCTCGGGCCGCTTGGCCTCGTCATCGCCGCCGGTTTCAGCGTTTTGATGAGCGTGATCTCCCACCCGGCGCGTCCGTGGGTCCTCGTGCTTGGCGTGGCCCTCGTTGCGTTGCAGTCGGTGCCGTTCGGGTTGGCGGTGGGATCGGCCTTGTCTCGTGAACTCGAAGGCACCCTGGTGCTGATCGGCGTGGTGGGCATGCAGCTCGCGGTGGGGCCCGACGCCGCCATCGCCAAGTTTCTGCCGTTCTACGGCCCCCGCCGCCTGATCGAGGGCGCCAGTCAACAACAAGCGGCGATCCTCGGGCCGGTCGTTCAGACCGTGCTCTACGGACTCGCCCTGCTCGTGGTGGCGCGGTTGTTTATGAACCGACGCATCGCCGTGCAACGTCACCCCTTCATCGATCCAACCGGTGACCCGCAGGACACCAACGCTTCGCCAGCACGAGCGGACGGGAGCAATTGAAGGGGGACTTGCCATGGTGTTGCTTGGGAACAAGGTTGCCGTCGTGAACGGTCGGGCAGAGGGCATGGGCGCATCGCACGTCCGTGTACTGCTGGCGACCACAAGCCCTCTTCGGGCCCGCTCCGTCCCATGTGAATTCTCACGGCAATTACGTGAGACTCCGAGCGATCGGGTAGAAATGAAGGTTCCGCACGTCTCCCAACGAAGCGAGCCTTCACCATGCGAGTACGGAACTGTCTGGTAGCTGTGATCGCGGGCGCCAGCGTGCTGGCCGCCTGCGAGCCGTCCCCACCGCCCCCGACGAACCCACCCCCTCAAAGCTGGAAGCTCACCTTCTCGGACGAATTCCAAGGCTCCAGCCTGGACACGTCGAAGTGGACCCCGGAGCACTCCACCTATGGCGACGGCGGTGGCTCCATCCACTGCAACACACCCGACAACGTGAGCGTGGCCGATGGTGCGCTGGTGATCGAGGGACGCAAGGAGCAAGTCCGTTGCCCGAACAACGGCGGAATCGATCGGGATTACTCGACCGGCCTGGTCCGCACGAAGGGCAAGTTCTCCCAGGCGTATGGTCGCTTCGAAGTCCGGGCGAAAATGCCGAAGGGAAAGGGACTCTGGACCGGACTGTGGATGCTGTCTGAGAACTACCCGTACGGCGATAACGGGCAGTCCGGAGAGATCGACATCGTGGAGACGTTCGGCGACCGGGCCGACGAGGCGACGACGACGGCACATTGGAGCCACAATCGATGTGGGTGGGGGTGCTCCAAGATGGGCAAGAGCACCAAGCTCACCGGCGGAGATATCTCCGCCTGGCACACCTACGCCGTCGAATGGGAGCCCCGCTCCATCGCGTGGTTCATCGACGGCAAGCAGGTCCACAAGCTGGGCGAAGGTGGCTCCTACAAGTGGGGCGACCAGGGTCCGAAGGCGGACGCCTGGCCTGCCGACGGCGGAACCCAGCCGCGCTTTCCGCAGCCGTTCACCGCAGACAACCCGATGAACCTCCTCATCAACTTGCAGATCGGGGGTACCTGGCCGGGTTACCCGGATGGCTCCACCCGGTTCCCCGCCAAGATGTCGGTTGACTACGTGCGGGTGTATCAGCGGTCCTGACCCTCAGGCTGGTGCCATGGCGTCCCCGGACGTTCGGTGCACGGCGCGTCAGACGGCGCCCGTCGGCCGCTTCGGAGGCTGGAGTGCCGTCGCGATCGGCGGCCGCAAGCGTCTCGTCCATGATCTTGCGCATCGTCCCAAAGCTCAGCTCGTCGGCCAGCTGCAGGGGCCCGGCGGGATACCCGGCCTGAAGGGCGGCCTGCTCGATCACCGCCGGGTCGATCCCCTCGTGCAGCATTTTGATCGCCTCGGTGAGGAACGTTGCGAAGACGCGCGAGGTGAAGAAGCCCCGACCGTCGTTGACGACGATCGGATACTTCCCAATCGCCAGCACGAAGTCGATGGCCTTCGCCAGGGCCTCGTCCGAGGTCTGCTCGCCTCGGATGACCTCGACGGGGTCCATCTTGATCACCGGTGAGAAGAAGTGGATGCCGACGAAGTTCTCCGGCCGTGTCACGCCCGTGGCCAATCCGGTGATCGGGAGGGACGAGGTATTGGAGCCCAGCACTGCGTCGGGATCGATGTGACCCTCGATCTCGGCAAACACCTGGTGCTTCAGCTCGGTGTTTTCGAACACCGCTTCGACCACAATGTCGACGCCCTCGAAGTCGGCGGCGTCCGCGATGGGGGTGATCCGGTTGAGCAGCGCCGTGGACCGCTCCTCGGTGGTCAGCCCCCTGGAGAGTGTGCCCGCCTCGCGGCCCTCGCCATAGGCTCTTCCTTTCAGCGCCGCGTCGTGGGTGACGTCCTTGAGCACCACATCGATGCCGGCCTTGGCCGTCACGTAGGCGATGCCGGCGCCCATCATCCCGGCACCGACGATCCCCACCTTGGTCGGCCGGCTCTTCGCAACACCTTTCGGCCGGGAGTCGCCGCGCTGCACGGCCTGCAGGTCGAAGAAGAACGCCTGGATCATGTTTTTGGACACCTGGCCGGGTGACCAGGCTGATGAAGTACCGGGTCTCGATGGTCGACGCCGTGTCGAAGTCCACCTGGGCGCCCTCGACGGCCGCGGCCATGATCGCCCGGGGAGCGGGCATCGGCTGACCGTTGAGCTGGCGGCGCAGGTTCGCCGGGAAGGCAGGCAGAAACTCCATGAACGCCGGGGTCGACGGGGTGCCGCCGGGGATCGTGAAGCCGGGGGCATCCCAAGGCTGCACGTGACCGTCCGGGTTCGCCGCGATCCAGGCCTTGGCCGCGGGCACGAGCTCGTCGATGGTGCCGACCAGCTCGTCGACCACGCCCACCTTGAGGGCCTTCGACGGCCTCATGCGGTCGCCGTTGAGCAGCACCGACATCAGCGCGTTCTGGATGCCGAGCAGGCGCACGGTGCGCACCACTCCCCCGGCCCCGGGCAGAACCCCGACCCCGTCGCTCCCAAGGGGTGGCCCAAGGCGATGGCGCCGCCGTTGACGTTGTAGCGGTCGTCCGAGACGTCGAACGTCTTTTGGACGTGCAGGGCGACGGCGCGAAGGCCTCGTTCATCTCAAACACGTCGATGTCGGCGACCGACAGGTCGGCAATGGCCAGTGCCTTGTTGACCACAGGGATAGGCCCCTCAAACATCAGCACCGGGTCGGCGCCACTGGTAGCGGCGGCGATGATGCGCGCCCGGGGCGTCAGTCCGCTGGCCCGACCGGCCTCCTCGCTGCCCACCAGCACCAGCGCTGCGCCGTCGACGATGCCCGAGCTGTTGCCGGCGGTGTGCACGTGATCGATCCGCTCGACGTGCGGGTAGCGCTGCTTGGCCACGTCGTCGAAGCCGCCCAGCTCGGCGAGGCCTGCGAAGGCGGAGCCAAGCTTGCCGAGCCCGTCGGCGGTCACCTCGGGTCGCATGTGCTCGTCCTCAGCGAGGATGGTGAGCCCGTTGATGTCCTTGACGGGCACGACCGACCTGGCGAAATACCCGCCGGACCAGGCGGCGGCGGCCAGCTGTTGGGAACGCATCGCGCACTCGTCGACGTCGCGGCGGGAAATCCCGTTGATCGTGGCGAGCAGGTCACACGCGATGCCCTGCGGGATGAAGTAGTTGTCGTAGGCGGTGGCCGGGTCCATCGCCATGGCGCCGCCGTCGGAGCCCATCGCCACCCGCGACATCGACTCGACGCCGCCGGCGATCACCAGCTCGTCGAACCCCGAACGGATCGACTTGGCGGCCAGGTTGACCGACTCGAGGCCGGAGCCGCAGAAGCGGTTCAGCTGCACGCCGGCGACCGTGTCGGGCATCCCGGCAGCGGTGGCGGCGGTGCGGGCGATGTCCATGCCCTGGTCCCCCACCGGCGTCACGCAGCCCAGGATCACGTCGGAGATCCGCTGCTCGTCCAGATCGGGGAACCGGCCCCGAAGCTCGTCGATCAGGCCGACGACCAGATCGATCGGCTTCACGCCGTGCAATGCGCCGCTGCGCTTGCCCGTGCCACGGGGGGTGCGGATGGCCTCGAAAATGAAGGCATCGGTGATGGCGGAGGTCATGGCCCTACGGTACGAGCGGGGGCTCGCAGCCGATATGACCGAACAGGTCGAGTTACGTGACCAGATTGTCCACATGGGCGGTCGCCGTACACGAAGGTCGCCGACTGCGCCCGCTCCCGTCAGAGCAGTGACCGGCGGCATACCGTTGACTGGAGGCCACTGCCCCCAATCTACGAATGGAGATCGACCATGACCGAGCGCTACCGCTGGATGGACGACGAGACCGAAGCACTCGAGAAGCTCGCCTTCGACTTTTTTTCCAAGGAGGCGACGCCCAACGAGGAGCGCTACCGCGCCCAGCACCACGTCGACCGCGACCTGTGGACCAAGGCGGGCGAGCTGGGCCTGCTGTGCGCCAGCATCCCCGAGGAATACGGCGGGGGCGGCGGCACCTTCGCCCACGAGGCGGCGCTTGTCTACGGGCAGATGCGTGCCCAGGCGTCCAGCTTCGGCGGCCAGGTTCACTCGGCGATCATCGCCCACTACCTCAACGGCTGTGGCACGGAAGCCCAGAAGCAGGAGTGGCTGCCCAAGATGGCGACGGGCGAGGTGGTCACCGCGATCGCCATGACCGAACCGGGCACCGGGTCCGATCTCCAGGCCATCCGCACCACCGCCATCAAGGACGGCGACGAGTACGTCATCAACGGGTCGAAAACGTTCATCACCAACGGCTTCCTGTGCGACCTGGTCGTGGTGGTGGCCAAGACCGACCCGTCGGAGGGCGCCAAGGGCATCTCCCTGCTGCTGGTCGAGACCGACCGCGACGGCTTTGAGCGGGGCCGCAACCTGGAGAAGGTGGGCCAGCATGGTCTGGACACCTGCGAGCTCTTCTTCGACGACGTCCGGGTGCCGGCCGGCAACCTGCTCAGTGGCGTCGAGGGCCAGGGGTTCGCCTCGTTGATGGAGCAGCTCCCCCAGGAACGGCTGATCCTGTCGGTCAGCGGCGTCGCCAACATGCACGTCATCATGGAGGAGACCCTGCGCTACACCAAGGAGCGCCAGGCGTTCGGCAAGGAGCTCTTCGGGTTTCAGAACACGCGCTTCGAGCTCGCCGAGTGCGACACGCTGGTCAGCGTCACCCAGTGCTACCTCGACGAGTGCATCATGAAGCATCTCGACGGCGCCCTCGACTACAAGGACGCCTCCAAGATCAAGTGGTGGAGCACCGAGCAGCAGAACGTCGTCGCCGACCGTTGCCTCCAGCTGTTCGGGGGCTACGGCTACATGACGGAGTACCCCATCTCCCGGCAGTGGACCGATGCCCGGGTGCAGAAGATCTACGGCGGCACCAACGAGATCATGAAGGAACTGATCTCGCGGTTCCTGTGAGCGCAGAGCAGCCCCAAACGGGCCGCTCGTCGGGCTGAAGGTGCTCGAGATCGCCAGCCTGGCCCCGGCCCCGGCTCCAGAACCTGGTGACACAGGCGGACGTCTTCGTCGAGGGGTTCCGGCCCGGCGTTGCCGAACGGCTGGGCATCGGCCCCGACGACCTGCAGGCTGTCAACCCCCGTCTGGTGTATGCCCGCATGACCGGGTGGGGGCAAAACGGCCCGCTGGCCGACCGCGCCGGCCACGACATCAACTATCTGGCCATTTCGAGTGCGCTCGAGCCGATCGGTCACGCCGGCGGGCGCCCGGTGCCACCGCTCAACCTGGTCGGTGACTTCGGCGGGGGCGGTCTGACGATGACGATGTGCATCCTCGCTGCGCTGTTCGAGCGCAACAGCTCGGGGCGTGGCCAGGTGGTCGATGCGGCGATGGTCGACGGGTCCAGCCTGCTGATGTCGTTCATCCACGGACTGGGCGATTCGGGAACTGCTCACGACCACGTTCAAGCTGCGCACCCGCTCCGAGTGGGCCGACCTCTTCGAGGGGAGCGACGCGTGCGTCTCGCCGGTGCTGACACCATGGGAGGCGCCGAAGCATCCACACAACGTTCAGCGCCGCTCCTTTTTGATCTCGAGGGTTGTGTTCAGCCCTCCCCTGCCCCACGCTTTGAGCGAACGCCCACCGAAACACCAACCGGCCCCCGAGACGCCGCCGACCTCCTCACCAGATGGGACTCCACATGAGCTTCTGCCAGACCTTCCAAGACACGGTCGCCAAGCATCCGACGCGCATCGCGCTTCGCAACTCGGAGGGCACCGTCGTCATCACCTATGCCGAGTACGCCAAGCGGGTGCACCAGATCGCCGCCGGATTCCATGAGTTGGGCGTGCGCCGCGGCGACACGGTTGCGCTGATGCTGACCAATCGGCCCGAGTTCCACCTGGTCGACACCGCATTGCTGCATCTCGGCGCAGTGCCGTTCTCGGTGTACAACACCAGCTCGGTCGACCAGATCGCCTACCTGTTCGAGAACGCCGGGAACAGCGTGGTGATGTGTGAGGAGCAGTTCCTCGGCACCATCGCCGAGGCGGCGGGCAAGGTCAGAGGGAAGATCGAGCACATCTTGAAGGTCGAGGAGCTGGCCGACCTCGAACAGAGCGACGGGGACGACTTCAACTTCGAGGCATCCTGGCGTGCGGTCGAGCCCGACGACCTGATGACCATCATCTATACGTCCGGCACCACGGGCCCCCCGAAGGGCGTCGAGCTCACCCACGCCAACGTGGCGTTCAGCATCGAATCTGCCTTGAAAGTCCCCGAGATCAGCCGGGCGGCTGAAGGAACCCGGGCGCTGTCGTACCTTCCCGACGCACACCTGGCCAACCGGTGGCTGGCCCACTATGTCCCGGTGGCCATGGGGATGACCGTGACCACCCTCGCCGACACCAAGCAACTGGCCCCAACCATTGCTGCGCTGAAACCGACGATGCTGCTGGGCGTTCCGATGGTCTGGTACAAGTTCAAGGCGGGCCTCGAAGCGGCGGTGGCGGCCGAGGAGGGGCCCAAGGCGAAGCTGATCAACTGGGCGCTGGATGTCGGATCCCAGCAGGCGGATGCCCTGATCGCAGGACGCTCGATGCCCCCTCTTCTCAAAGCGCAGCATGCGATCGCCGACAAGCTGGTGCTCAGCAAGCTGCGGGAGCGGGTGGGGCTGGATCAGATGCTCCTCGCCGTCTCCGGGGCCGCTCCGGTCTCGCCCGATGCGCTCAAGTTCTTCATCAGCCTCGGCCTGCCGATGGCCGAGGGCTGGGGAATGTCGGAATCGTGTCTCGTCGGCACGCTCACGCCCCTGGAGCACCCCCGCCCGGGCACGGTGGGCAAGCCGTTGCCAGGCGTCGAGGTCAGAATCGCCGACGACGGCGAACTGCTCGTGAAGAGCGCCGGGGTGATGCGGGGCTACCGCAACTCGCCGGCACAGACCGCCGAAGCGATCGACCCGGAGGGCTGGCTGCACACCGGCGACGTTGCGACGATCGACCAGGACGGCTACGTCGTCATCGTCGACCGCAAGAAGGAGCTGATCATCAATGCGGCCGGCAAGAACATGTCGCCCACCAACATCGAGTCCGCCATCCAGGTGGAGTGCGGCCTGATCGGAAGCGTCATCGCCATCGGCGACCTGCGGCCCTACGTGACGGCGCTCGTCTGCCTCGACCCCGAGGCTTCGGCCGGCGTTGACGACGCAGCGGCGCTGGTGCAGGTGGAAGCGGCCGTCGAGCGAGCCAACGCCGGGCTGTCGCGCGTCGAGCAGATCAAAAGGTTCAAGATCGTGCCGAACGCATGGGAGGCCGGAGGCGATGAGCTCACACCGACGATGAAGCTCAAGCGTAAGCCGATCGCCGAGAAGTACAGCGACCTGATCGACGAGCTCTACGCCACCGACGATCGTAAGAAGTAGCTGAGACGAGCGCCAAGTGTTTGCGCGGCCGTGCTACCGGGGCCTGTAGGCGCCGGGAGGCATCCCTGTCCATCGGCGAAACGCCCGCCGAAAGGCGCTGGGCTCGGAGAACCCGAGCCGGGCAGACAGCTCGTCGATGCTCTCCTTGCCGATCACCAGGCTGTTGATCGCTGTGTCTCGCATGAGGTCTCGTCGCAGGTCGCTCACCGTGGTGTCCTCCTCGCGGAGGAGTCGACGGAGGTGGTGCACGCTCACCGACAGGCGGGCGGCAATCTCGTCCGGGGTTGGCCAGTCGCCGGTCAGGCCCTGCTCCAGCAGGCGACGTACCTGGTCGGCTGTCGTCGAGCCGTGATCCCGAATTGAGAAGAAGTTGGTCGGTGACTCCCCGATGTACGCCTCGAGGTCTACTGGGGTGCGCAGCAGTGGGGCGTCGAGCAGGTCGGCGTCGAAGCCCAGGACCGCCACCTCGGCGCCGAAGGTGGGCAGCAGGCCGAAGGCGGCCTCGTAGTAGCGCATAAACGGCGGCGTCTCGTACGGCATCGCCAGGACGACGAGGGGCACGCGGCGGCCGATCGCCCAGCCGATCGTGCGGTGAATGAAGCCGATCAGCGTTTCGATCACGATGTGCTCGGGGTCGTCCAGCCGGTGGACGTCGACCGTCAGCCGGGGCGTGTCGTCGTCGAGCAGTGCCTCGATTCGCGGGGCAGCAGTGAGCACCCGGGTCGCCTGATCCATCCTGATCAGCATGGTGCGCAGATCGGAAGCGCTGAAGATCCTCGGTGCGACCAATCGGAAGCTGCCAAGTGCCAAGTGCCAAGTTTGGTCCAACCCCGAACAGTTCGTCGTCGGTCTCAGCCCAGATGCTGCGGGTCAGGCCGGACAGCTGGTTCAGCGTCACCCGGGCCCGAGGGTTGTAGGCGACGTCGTCGGGGATCCTTGCCGACCTCAGCAGTGCCCCCAACTCCAGTCCCTGCCGCTCGGCGTTGAGGAGCAGGCGCTGGACTAAGTGGCTTGGGACCGTCTCCTCAGACACGAAGTTCAAGGTAGCTCAGGCAGCCTCACATCCAGATGCTCGACGCGGACGCCGTCACTGATGCTCGATCAACTACCCACCGCAGCCCATGTCTTGGCGCCAACAATTCCATCGACCTTGAGGCCATAGTCGGTCTGAACGGCTTTAACGGCGGTTTCGGTGAGCGAACCGAATTTGGCATCCACTGGGCCAGGATCATACGGCGGGTATCCCCAGCTTTTGAGAATCTCCTGAAGGAGCCGTACTGCGTTTCCCGTAGACTTCTTCTTGATCACCGGCGGAGTCAGCCTGGACCAAGTTGCTGGGCCGACGATTCCATCGATCTTCAAGGGGTACGAGTAGGCATTCCACTCGCCAGCAGAGCGGTCTAGCTGATACCTGATGACGTTCTTCCTCGTCACCGGCCCAAAGATACCGTCAGCGGTTCCGTCCCAGAGGTAGTAGCGATCGATGAGCGCTTGTTGCGCCTTCTTCACTGCAGCGCCGTTTGAGCCAATCTTGATGATGGGGTCAGCCATGAGAATCTCCTAATCGTTTTCTCGTCATTCCGTGCGGCTGGTTCTCGCCCGCCCACGTGTTCACATCGCGTGAACCTCGTCTGTCAATTATGACCATCTCTATAGCGATGTCAACCCGCTCCGACGACGTCGTTCTGCGGCTCAACGACGAGGAGCAGCCGCTGAACAAATGGCTACACCGGTACGTCCTTGGACATGCAACCAAGGAGCCCAAGGACGCTCACGTCCCCGATGTTTGACGCGGACGTCGTCACTGATGCTGGGAGGAACGGTTTGTACCCCCCGCATCAGTGACGCTGTTTCATCCGGTCAGATTGCCGCCTGCATTCCCGCCCAGGATCACGATTCACCGAAAGACTCGGTCAACTCCCGAGGGCTGCCCACGTTTTCCCACCGACAATTCCATCAACAGTCAGCCACCCTAGCTGAAAGTCCTTGACAGCGGTTTCGGTAAGAGGGCCGAATTTTCCGTCCATCGGGCCAGGGCTGTACCCATTGCCGTTGAGGAGTTCTTGCAGGAGCCTCACGGCGTTTCCCGTCGCTTTCCTTTTGATCACGGGCGGCGTCAGTCGAGACCAGGTTGCTGGGCCAACGATTCCATCGACCTTCAAGGGATACGAGAATTCCCACCCCGAGCCGACGGATCGTTGCGTCTGATAACCGACGACAGCGTTTCGTGTCAATGATCCGAAGATCTTATCTACTGTCAACCACCATCCACGATCATTGAGCGCTTTTTGCGCCTTCTTGACGGCATCGCCGTTGGAGCCAATTGTGATGATTGGGTCAGCCATTGAAATCACCTTCCGATATCCTTGATGTTCCGTGCGGCCGGTTCTCGCCAGTCTCACGTGTTCACGTCTGGTGAACCTGATTTCTTAAGTATGTACCGGACAGGGGCGATGTCAATACTTTCATCCAATATCGACGACGACTTAGCTGTGACGCCTGTCAGGTGAACGCTGTACTGGGAAGGTCGGTGGTGTCGCCGGCGAGGGCGTCGCAGATGGTTGCTGCCACCGCCACCGGGTCCAGACCGTGGGGCATTTTTGGTGTCTGACCCTCGAGGGGACGATTCGCCAAGCCGGTCTCGGTGTGTGGCGGTCGGGCGTCGATCACGCGGATCTTGCGGCGACGTGCCTCGCGAGCGAGCGCTTCGTCGAAGGACCGCGCTGCGGCCTTGGAGGCCCCGTAGGCGGCCATGCCGGGCAGGTTCTGTTCCGCGATCACACCCGGGATGTTCACGATGACCCCTCCCTTGCTGAGCGCACCGAGGGCAGCTTTGGCGAGCAGGATCGGGAGGAAGGTGTTGGTCATGAAGAGCTCCTCCATGCTGTCGACCGAGAGGTCCTCGATCGGGCCGAAGGCCACAACGCCGACTGCGTTCACCACGACGTCGAGCTTCCCTGCGTGCTCGACGGCCGCCCGGACCGCAGCTTCACACGCCTGCGGGTCTCGGAGATCCAGTGCCAGCCGATGACCGGGCACGTCCAGCGCCGCCAGGGCATCGCGATGACGGGACACCAGCGTCAGTACCGCCCTGCGCCGGGCCAGGTTTTGGGCGATCGCCGATCCCAACCCTCCGGTTGCCCCGGCCACGAGCACCGATCGACCCGCCATGGGATCCCCGGCTTCCAGCGCACGTTCGTCAACCATTGGTCCTCCTTCGGGCCCAGTATTGCGCGGCGGATGGCTCCCGCTGCCGATGTGGGTACCTTGGCGCATGGCCCTGATCGACTTCACCGTCTCCCACCAGTTCCACGCACCGTCTCGAGCGGTCTGGGACGAGATGATCGACTGGCCCAACCACGCCAAATGGATTCCCGCCACCCGGATGGAAGTCGACTCGAGCGACTACCAGGTGGAGGGGGCAACGTTCACCGGATACACCGGCTTGTGGAAGCTGGCGCTGGTCGACCGCATGCGGATCTCTGCAATCGAGTGGGACGAAGCGACGGCGCTCGGCTCGTGTGAAGTCGAGAAACTCGGACCGGTTCTCCGAGGTCGGGCCGGCTTCGACGTTTCGCCTCACGGCGACGGCTCCAACGTCGACTGGTTCGAGCAGGTCACCGTTCCGTACCTGCCCAAACTTCTCGCACCTATCGTCAGCAAGCTGAGCGCACTCGGTTTCGCATTCGGTATGCGCCGGCTGGCAAAGATCGTCGAGAAGCGTTGAACCTCAGCCTCCGCAGCCTGAGGGATCCCGTCGTGTCGGCGATGACGGGACTCTTTGCACACGGTCCCACGCCACTGGCCAACACGCTGGACTTCCCCGGCGATCCCGGCATTCTGGGCCCCGATTCGGTGTCGTGGCGGGTGCTCGGCGACGCCTCGGTGTTCGTCGGGGGAATCCGGGCGCTCGTCATCCAATCCGCCCACGCCGAGGTGGTGGCAGGGGTGGAGGACCACTCCACCTATCGTTCCGATCCCCTCGGACGGCTGTCACGCACCTCGGTATATGTCACCGAGACGACCTATGGGGCGATGCCGGAGGTTGAAGCGGCCGTCCAGGTCGTGCGCCGAGCACATCGTCCCGTGCACGGAACGTCCGAGCGCAACCTGCCCTACAGCGCCGGCCGTCCCGAGATGGCGGCATGGGTCCACAATGTCCTGACCGACTCGTTTCTCGCTGCCTACCAGGCGTTCGGCCCCGCCCGGCTGAGCGCTGTCGATGCCGATCGTTTCGTGGCCGAGCAGACCCGGATCGGCCGGCTTCTCGGAGCCGATCCGCTTCCCGAAACATCAGACGAGCTCACCGATTGGATCGCCAACCACCCCGACCGCGTCGTGACGAACGCTCAACGGAACGCCATCTCCTTTCTTCGGAGTCCCCCGCTGAGTCCACCGATCAAAATCGCCTACCGGCTGTTGTTCAACGCCGCCCTGACGACGGTGCCCTCCGACATGCGACAGCAGCTGGGGGTCGAGCCGGGAAAGCGGGCGGGCGGAATCGGGAGGAACGCGACCGGTGCCCTTCGATGGGCCCTTGGGGCGTCGCCGTCCTGGCATCTGGCGTTGGTGCGCTGCGACGCCACGATCCCGGTCGGCCTGTTTCGCCAGCCGCTCCCCTCGTCCGGCCCGGTCAAGCCGTGACGCAGCTCGACACCGTCTGGGTGCTCGGAGACCAGCTGAACCGAGCCGTCGGTGCGCTCGCCGATCGCAAGCCGGGTGACTGCCGGGTTCTGCTGGTGACGAGCGAAGCTAAAACCAGCGGGAAGCGGTGGCATCGCCAGCGGCTACATCTGGTGCTGTCGGCGATGGCGCACTTTGCAGCAGAGCTGCGGGCCGAGGGATTCGAGGTCGACCATCGACGGGCACCGACCCTCGGTGCCGGGCTCCAAGCCCATCTGGCCGAGAACGACGTCAGCCAGGTCATCGCCATGGAGCCCATGAGTTGGGATGGGCGGGCCATGCTGACCGATGCCGGCGTCGAGCTCGTCTCCAACGACCAGTTCCTCTGCCATTACGACGATTTCGCCCGCTGGGTTAATGACAGAAGGTCCTTCAAGATGGAGGACTTTTACCGATGGCAGCGCGTCGGGCTCGACGTGCTGATCGAGCCCGATGGTGAACCGGTTGGCGGTCGCTGGAACTTCGACCACGACAACCGGGAACCCCCGCCCAGGGATGGCAGGTCCTGGCCGCCCCTCACCCGGTTCGAGCTCGATGACATCGACCGGGCCGTCGTCGCCGACCTCGGTGCCGATGTCTGGGGTGCGCCGCCCGACGGTACGTGGCCGATCAGTCGTGAGCAGGCCCTCATCCGACTTGAGGAGTTCATCGGGAACGGCTTGCAGCAGTTCGGTGCACACGAGGACGCCATGCTCGCCGACGAGTGGAAAATGGCTCACTCGGCCCTGTCGTCGTCGATGAACTTGGGGCTGTTGCACCCGGCCGAGATCGTCGACGCAGTTGTCGACGCCTATCGGGCGGGCACCGCGCCGCTCAACTCGGTTGAGGGGTTTCTGCGTCAGGTCATCGGCTGGCGCGAGTACGTGTGGGGCCTGTTCTGGCTGTGGATGCCATCGTTTCGCGAAGCCAACGGACTTGAGGCCAACCGGCCGGTGCCGCCTGCGTTCACCGGTGAGTCGTCGACCGGAATGGCCTGTGTCGCCAACACGATCAGCCACGTCGAACGTCACGGCTACGCGCACCACATCGAACGGCTGATGGTGCTGGGCAACCTGGCACTCACCGCCGGTGTCAGCCCTCAGGCGATGACCGACTGGATGTGGGCGAGCTTCGTCGACGGCGCAGAGTGGGTCATGGTGCCCAACGTCGTCGGCATGGCGCTTCACGCCGACGGCGGACGGATGGCGACCAAGCCGTACGCCTCAGGTGGGGCCTACATCAACAAGATGAGCGACTCCTGCAAGGGCTGCCGTTATGACCCCAAAAAGCGGGTCGGTGACGATGCCTGCCCGTTCACCACCTTGTATTGGGACTTTCTTGCCCGTCACGAGGACGTCTTCGCCGGCAACCACCGCATGGCCCGACAAGTGGCCGGCATGCGACGGCTCTCCGACCTTCCAGCGGTCCGCGAGCGCGCCGTCGACGTGCTGGCGGCGCTTGATGCAGGAGACCTGTAGGCATCTTCGGTGGGGATTGCGGAGGGCGGGTCGTACGCTGGTTGACTCCGGGACGACCCGGGAGCGGCTGTGCTCACAGATCCGCTGTGACCTCAACGAAGGACCCCTATGAAAATCATCGGCAAGATCGGCCAGGCGGGCTCAGCGCTCTGGATTCTCAACGTCTGGTTCAACCGGTTCAACAAGGACACCGGTTACCGGGGCGGCAACGCCACCAACATGCGCGAGGAGTTTGAAGAGTACGGGCTTCCTGAACCCGTCATGTACGCCGTCGGAGCGACCAAGGTGAGCCTCGCAACCATGATGTTGATCGGGCTCGTCAAGCCGAAGCTCGCTCGGCCGGCCTCCGCCGGGCTGGCGACGCTGATGGTCGGCGCCATCGGGATGCACATGAAGGTCAAGGACCCCCTCAAGCGCTCGATCCCCGCCATCTCGGTCTTCACCGGTGCCGTCCTGGCTGCTGCTCTGGCTGGAGACGAGAGCGACGAGCAAACCGTGGGCCTTCCCCACTCAGCCCAGGTGGAGCGCTAGTAGCACCCCGTTGAGAACTGCGAGCGATGCTGCCTGCACCATCTGCCGAGGCGTGTCGTGAATGCGGAGGCGCACGATCACGCCAATCAGCATCATCAGCATCAAGCCTCCGGTTGCCAAAGCTCCGATCGTGTCGTTGACCAAGCCGATCAACACACCCAGCGCGCCGACGACCTGCAGCGAGCCAACCAGGACTCTGAACTGCGGGACGCCGTAACGCTCGAACTCCTGACGGACGCGATCTGCAAACAACGCTTCGAATCCGAAGTACAAAAAAGCTCCGGCTGAAACGAGCGTGAGTATCAGCAGGAGCATGCAGCGGCCAAGGTACGGGCTTAACCCGCCTTGGATCCGTTCTTGGTGAGCGTCACAACGTTCAACGGGCCGCGCCGCACGGTCGCTGTCGTGGTGTGCCTGCGGCCCCAGTACCAAACAGCGGTCTTGTCGTTGGCTGCGACGTTCTTCAGCCATTGCGACCGCTCACGAACCGTCGACACCACCACCGTGTCGCCAAGGCGAAGCCCAAGGAGCGGCACCTCCCGACGCTCACCTGACACCCTGCCCGTTGCCTCCATCACCACCGCTCCGAGGCCGAGCGGCAAGGGCGACCCGACGCCGGACTTCACCAGCGGTTTCACCACTCGGTTCAGCGATCGGAAGAACAGTTGCTTTGGATCTGCATGCTTGGCGCGGTCAGCACCGGGGGAGTTCATCCCGTCAGTCAACCACGGACGCGCGCTACCTGTGGGTGCGCGCCTGGGTGGTAGGAGGGGCCCGCCAGCGCGTCCAGGACGGCTTTGATTCCATTGCCGATCTGCTCCAGCACTCTCGGTGAGCTCAGAATCCAAGCAGGTCGGCGATCAATTCTCGGATCTGTTGCAACGCAAGCGGTCCGATATTCGTGTCGCCAACGTCAGCGATGCGATCGACGCTGATGGTGGTCGGAAGGTGCGCTTGGGCGACACCGAACCCGGTGACATCGACCTCACTCAACCAGCCTCGCCTCGTGGTCGTGCAGGGTACGACCACGATCGCGTGTTGCTGGAACGCCAGAACGTCGTCCGACGTGACGACGATCGCGGGTCGGACGAACCCCGGCTCGCCCCGAGCGGGCGTCCCGAAGTCGCAGCGGATGACGTCACCCGCTCGCATCGGCAACATCGCTCGCCGATGCGTCGAGCACGGCCTCTTCGTCGGCGCCGAGGGGAGCACTTGCGAGTTGGGCCCCGATGATGCGACGTCGCTCCCGCCGGATCAGCTTCTCGAGCTGGGCGTCGAGTGTGAGTCCGTCACGATCGGCGAGCTGTCGCAACGCATCACGTGTGCTGACCGAAACCTTCATGGTCGTTGATGCAGCCATACTCCTGAGTATACCCCTCAGGTAAACCAATCAGCTCCACCTTGAGGTCACACCCCGGCTTGCAGTTCGCTCGCACCGCCCTCGCCGTCGAAGCGAAGGACCCGGTTGGCGACCTTGTCGATGAAGAAGCGGTCGTGGCTCACGACCAGCACGGCGCCGGGAAAGTGCGCGAGCGCCCGCTCCATCACCTGGGTGCTCTGCATGTCGAGGTGGTTGGTGGGCTCGTCGAGCATGATCGCCGCCGCTCCCGAGAGAAGGCATTGGGCGAGCGCCACCCGTGCGGCCTGGCCGCCGGAGAGATCGCGGATCTTGGTCGCACGGTCCAGCTCGGAGAACTGAAAGAGGCCGAGGAACCGTCCGACCGACTTCTTGGTGGCGTGAAAGGCCAGGCTGTCCGGCATGGCGGAGACGGCGTGGCCGACGGTGTCGTCGAGGTCGAGTTCATCGACCACTTGGTTGAACGAGGCGTAGTTGGTGCCGCTGGTCCAGTTGACCTCTCCGCTGGAGGCAGGCGCTCCGGCGAGGGCGTCGAGCAGGGTGGTTTTGCCACAGCCGTTGGGGCCGAGGATCGCTATCCGGTCGCCGCGGTGGACATCGAAGCTGAGGCCCTCGAACAAGCTGCGGCCGTCGAAGGCCATCCCAAGGCCGGTCACTTCGCACAGCCTGTCCTTCACGTGCAGACCGGCGTAGATCTCGGTCACGATCCGATCGACGGGGCGGGGTGATCCGCTCTTCCTCACCCTCGCCAGGCGGCGCCGCAGCGCCGGGCTGGGGTTCTTCGCCAGTTCCTTGCGGTTCGAGATCGCCTCCTGTTCGTAGGCGAGCAGCTCGGCCTCGTGGGCAAACTCCCGCTCGAGGCTCTTGATCCGCATCTGCTTCTTCTGTACGTAGTTGGCGAAGCCGCCCTCGTACTCGTAGAGGCGGTGATTCTCGACCTCGACGATCCGGTTGCAGACCGCCTCCAGAAACTGGCGGTCGTGGGAGATGACGATGAGCGCACCATCGAACTTCTGAAACCAGCTTTCCAACCAGCGCAGGCCGGCGATGTCGAGGTAGTTGGTCGGCTCGTCCATCAGCAGAACCTGGGGTTGTTGCAGGATCACTTTGGCGAGCGCCGCACGATTTCTCCAACCGCCGGAAAGCCGACCGATCGGCAACTCCCGGTGCTCGGCTGAGAACCCGAGCTTGGTCAGCACGGTGTCGATGTCGTTCTCGTAGGTCCAGGTACCAGCCCGGTCTTGTGCATCCAACAACTCGGCCTGGCGGTCGACCAGCGCCATCAGCTCTGCCTCGTCGGGCCCACTGGCGAAACCGGCGTTGACCTCGTCCATCTGCGCGTCGAGCGCGTGCACCTCACCGAAGAGTGCGACCAGTTCGGCCTGGATCGTGGTGTCACTGTCCAGTTCGGAGAACTGCGAGAAGTAGCCGATGGTGATGTCGTTCGAGATGTCGACCGTGCCCTCGTCGGGCGCTTCCTCGCCGAGGATCAGCTTGATCAGCGTCGTCTTACCGGCACCGTTACAGCCGACGAGCCCGACCTTGTCGTCCGGGCTCAATTTGAAGTGGATCTCCCG
Source organism: Candidatus Microthrix subdominans (assembly GCA_016719385.1). Classification (NCBI taxonomy): domain Bacteria; kingdom Bacillati; phylum Actinomycetota; class Acidimicrobiia; order Acidimicrobiales; family Microthrixaceae; genus Candidatus Neomicrothrix; species Candidatus Neomicrothrix subdominans. The sequence goes on from JADJZA010000009.1 coordinate 51,487, forward strand.
GAAGATCGTGACCCGGTCATAGGACTTGGAGATGTTCTTCAGGCGTATCCAGCTCAAGTCGAGAAAGCCTACGCCCGCTCAATCGACGCATACGCACTCGGAATCCCCTAGAAACAGGGCATGGGGAAACGGGGCATGGGAACCAACCAGGTGCTGGACGCCGTGAAGCAGATCGGTCCGACGCTTGAGGGTCGGTCGGCCGAGATCGAGCAGGCGCGCGGCCTTCCACCCGATGTCGTCGAGCTGATCAAACCGACGGGGGCGTTCCGGATGTACGTCCCGGCGGATCTCGATGGTCCCGGCGTCACGGCATGGGAAAGCCTGGAGGTGATTGAGGAGCTGGCGTACCACGACGGCGCCGCCGGTTGGTGTTCGATGATCGGCTCGACGACCTCCCTCACGGCATCGATGCTTCCGGATCCGTTTGCGAGCGAGGTCTTTGGTTCCACCGGCTCCATCGCCGGCGGGTTCGCCATGCCGGCCGGTCGTGCGACGCCCGTCGACGGAGGTCTGCGTGTGAGCGGCCGCTGGCAGTGGGGTTCGGGCACCCGTCACTGCACCTGGATCGCCGGCGGCTGCCTGCTGGTCGGCGAGGACGGAACCCCCCAGGCGAGAGCCGACGGCCTGGTGGCCCCCTTCGTCTTCTTTCAACCCGACGACGTCGAGTTCATCGACAACTGGGACGTCTCCGGATTGTCCGGAACCGGCTCGGGCGACTACCAGGTGAACGACGTGTTCGTTCCGGAGGGCCGCTGGGTGGAGTTGGGCGACGACGCAACGGTGCGGCACAACAGCAGCCTGTCGCGGTTCTCGTTCTTCGGGTTGCTCGCCTGCGGCGTGGCCTCCTGCGCGATGGGCATCGCCCGGCGGGCCGTCGACGAGCTCGTCGAGCTCGCCGGGACAAAGAAGCCCCAGGGAAGCTCGAAGTCGCTCGGCCGGCGTCCCCAGGTTCAGGCCGACGTTGCGATCGCCGAGGCCAAGCTCGCCTCGGCATGGGCGTTCATCGAGGCATCCATCACCGACTCCTGGGTGACGGCCGAGTCGGGCAGCGCTCCAACGGTCGAACAGAAGCGCCGGCTTCGGTTGAGCGCCACCCACGCCACGCAGACGGCGGCCGAGGTGGCCGAGCTGATGTACAAGGCAGGCGGCGGCGCGGCGGTCTACAAGTCGTGTCCGTTGCAGCGAACGTTCCGTGACGCGTTTGTCGCCACCCAGCACGCGATGGTCGCACCTCGAACGCTCGAAACCTATGGTCGGCTCCGGCTGGGCATCGAGACGGACACGGGACTTCTGTGAACGAGCTGACCAACGAGCTTGACCCCGTCGAACAGCGGCGGCTGCTCCGGGCCTGGCTCGCTGATCATCGGTCCCCCACCCCCCGCCAACTGGCCGAGGCCGGGCTGGTCGCACCGCACTGGCCACGGCCCTGGGGGCTCCATGCCGACCCACACCTGCAGCTGCTCGTCGCCGAGGAGTTGGCGGCGGCCAACGTGGTGGTCCCGGACAGCACGATCGGCCTGGGCTGGGCCGGCCCGACGATCCTGGCCGGGGGCACCGAGGCTCAACACCGACGCTGGCTTCCGGGCATCCTGGACGGAACCGAGATGTGGACCCAGCTGTTCAGCGAGCCGGACGCCGGCTCTGACCTGGCCTCGCTTCGCACCAGCGCCGAGCGCGACGGCGACCACTACGTCGTCAACGGTCAGAAGATCTGGTCGACGTGGGCGAACCGGTCCCAATGGGGAATCCTGCTGGCCCGCACCGACGCAACCGTGGCGAAGCACCAAGGCATCTCCTACTTCGTGGTCGACATGGCCACCCCCGGTGTCGAGGTGCGCAAGATCATCGAGATGACCGGTGGTAACCACTTCAACGAGACGTTCTTCAACGAGGTCCGGATCCCCGTCGAGAACCGGATCGGCGCCGAGGGCTCTGGGTGGCGCCTGGCGACGGTCACGCTGGGCAACGAGCGGGTCGCGCTGAGCGAAGGCGGCGTGCTCTGGGGGATGGGGCCGACCTTCGGGGAGTGCATGGACGAGATTCGTCGGAGATCGGCCGCCGGCACGCCGGTGAGCCGTCAGCAGGCGGCCAAGGTGTACAGCGACGGGTTCGTGACCAACCTGCTGACCCAGAAGATCGTCGACGCGATGCTCCGGGGTGAGGATCCGTCGCCCTTCGCATCGATTCGCAAGGCGAAAGCCGATGCCAACGCCCAGGCACTTCTCGATCTCATCTGTGACCTCGCCGGGCCCGCCGGCATGCTCGGGATTCAAAACGAGGAAGCCGAAACGACAGACCCCTGGCATTGGGCCTACCTGTTCAGCCGAGCGCTCACCATCGGCGGCGGCACCTCGGAGATTCAGCGCAACATCATCGGCGAACGCCTCCTCGGCCTGCCGCGTGAACCACGGCCCCAACCCTGAAAGCAGGCACCCCATGCAGCTGTATGACGCCATGAGCACGCTTCGAGCGGTTCGGAGGCTGCGACCCGACCCGATCCCGGACGTTGTGCTCGATCGGGTGCTTCAAGCCGCCTGCTGGGCACCGACCGGCGGCAACACACAGCCATGGAAGGTGATCGTCGCCACCGACCCAGACGTGAGGGCCGGGCTCCAGGCGATCTATCGCCCGGAATGGCAACGCTACGCCGCGCAGGTTCTCGCCCGTCTCGACGGCCTCCCCGATGATGTAGCCGAACCGCAGCGCCGGGTGGTGAGTGCGGGCGACCATCTTGCGAACCACCTGCACGAGGCACCCGCGATTCTCGTGTTCTGCGCCAACCCGGCGGCCATGGCCATCACCGACGCCAACCTCGATCGCATCAGCATGGTCGGCGGCGCCTCGGTCTATCCGGCGGTGCAAAATGCCATGTTGGCGTGTGTCGCCGAAGGGCTCGGCTGCACGCTGACCACGCTGCACTGCCTTCGCGAACCCGAGGTGAAAGACCTTTTGGACATTCCGGACTCGTGGGCAACCGTCGCGCTCGTGCCGATCGGCTACCCGGTCGGTCGCGGCCACGGACCCATCACCCGAAAGGGCCCGGATGCGATGGCGGCACGCGACGCGTTCACCACACCATGGTCGGGCACCTCACGCTAAAGAGCGCTTACCTGTCGACCGACACCACGACCCGCAACTCGAGCGATCGGCGGACGACGCTGCGACGAGCGGCTTGTGAACTCGCCACCCAGTCCTGAGACCTCGGGCCGCATACCGCCTCGGGATCGGAGCGCGCCTCGTCGGCCAGGGCGAGCATGCCCTCGATCGCCCGGCGCAGCGCCGGGGTCGCCTCGTCAGGTGCTCGGGTTTCGTCGATGTCGGCCAGCGCGTCGACGAGCCCGTCGGCGTCGCCTCGCTCGGCCGCCGACTCCCCCGCCTCCAGCGCCCGAAAGCAGCGTTCTGCGAGGCTCTCGCCCGGGAGCACACCGGCGCCGTGGGGCGTGCTCAACGTGTTGAACACGTAGGCGGAGCGGTGGTCCATCTCGGAACGGAAGAACCAGCGCTGGTCCGGGTCGTGCAGGAACATCCAGATGTCGTTGATGGCCGCGTCGTCCTCGCGCTCCAGGAACGAGTCGGTGGCGAGCCCGTAGCGGAGCTGGTGGCTCCTCCGGTCGATGCTGCGTCCGTCGGCGAGCACCAGCGGCTGGGTGATCTGCTGCAACGGAATCCACAGGTTGACCAGCATCAACGAGGGTTCGTGATTGTGAACGCCGGGCGAGTCATGACGAAACAGCGTGGGCGCCTCGCCACCCATCAACTGTCGTATCGGCGTCCCGAACACGTCCTGGTCGCCGTGGACCGAGGTGGCAGGGCCGTGGTCGTTCCTGCCGATCGACCGGGGTGGCACCATCGACATCCGGTTCGGCCCGGCGGTGCGTATGAACTGGCCCTCATCGGCCACGTACAGCACCGTCAGCGTCAGCCCACTGCGGCACTGCAGCACCGCGCCTTCCAGCGCTGCCTGGACCGCTTCGGCGTCGGAGTCGTTCATGTTGCCGGCTTCGTCAACACGCCCCAGGACGCTCTGAAGGGCGGCGAACGGCGTCAGGTCGACGGTATCGAAGCCGGCGCCGAGCAGGTCGGTGCCAATGTCGCCGTCCTGATCGCAGTCGGTCGCCGGGCACTCGTGAAACTCGACGCTCTCGTCTCCGTACGGTGCGGACGCACGCTCACCTGCCCGTAGCAACCCTGGGTGGTCGACGTCAGGAGTCGCAAACGCATCCGGTAGGAAACCCAGCTCGACGGGATACGTGCCGGTTTGGCGTGCCATGGGCTCGATCGTACCGCCGAGCGCCCGGCAATCTCACCACATGTGGGGGATGCGTCGGCGGGACCGACACCAATACCGTCGTTCACACGACCTGCCCGACGAGGAGAGCCGAATGACCGATCCATACGCCGACGGCTCGGCGATCGACCGTTGGTTCCACTCCGACGTCATTCAACCAATGGACGACTTCAACAACCCGCGACAGGAATGGCGCCGCCTGATCTCCGAAGCATTCGGCACGTTCCTCCTCGTCCTGGTCGCCGCCGGCGGCGGCATGATGGGCCAGGCGTTCCCCGACACGATCAGCCGCCAAGCCGCAGTGGTCGCTCCCGGCCTGATGGTCATGGCGGTCATCTTGTTCATGGGCAAGGTGTCCGGCGCCCACCTGAACCCGGTGGTCAGCATCGCTTTTGCCCTGCGACGCGACTTCCCATGGTGGCGGGTTCCCGGCTACATCATCGTTCAGTTGCTCGGCGCGTCGCTCGCAGCGCTCTTCCTCCAGTCGGTCGTCAACGTTTCGGCCACGTACGGCTCGAACTACCCGGCCTCCGGCTACTCGAACGGCTCAGCATTCTGGATGGAGTTCGTCCTCACGCTCGGGCTTGTCAGCGTGATCCTTGGGACTGCGTCCGGTGCCCAGAACGACGGGATCATCGGGGCGTTGGGCGTCGGCGGCTACATCGCACTCGCTGGCCTCTGGGGCAGCCCGATCTCCGGCACCTCCATGAACCCTGCACGTACCTTCGGTCCCGACCTGGTCGGCGCCGACTTCGCCTCCTATTGGGTGTACCTCGGCGGTCCGCTCGCCGGCGCAGCCGTCGCAACGGCGTTTGGTTTCGTGCTCAGAGGCCAGGGTGGAGGCAGGGCCGGATCAGCGGCCGGTCAGGGCGCCCTCGACACCAAGGAGGCCGAGCCGACCAGGGCCTGACGGGTTCTGTCGCCGTTGGAGGCCATCATCATCGATGCGGGTGACGCAGGATACCTGCCGCGAGGGCGCCGCACACCATTACTAGCGAGACCACAAATCAGCAACCGTCTCATGCAATGAACCGAAGTCGTTCCAGAGGGCTGACTCCTAGACATCCACAAAACGTTTATCTAAACTTGAAGGATGGAAACTGCAACTCGCTCGGACATTGGCGCTGCCGACTTCTACGCCGACCCTCACGCGGCCAAGTACCAGGGGGAGCTTGAGGCACATCCGGATGCGTTTCAGAACCTCTTCGAACTGCTGAACTTGCCGGCCAACGAGCAACGGCTCACCGACGCAGAGATGCACAACCTGCCCGCTCTCGCCGGCGTTGTCCGGTTCATCGAGGCAGACCCGGCGATCGAACGCATTCTCATATCTGGCCCTCCCGGCTTCCGCTTTCGTCAGTCTGTGGGCGTCGCCGTGAAGCTCAAGATGGCGAAGCTGGGTTGGCGGTCCACTGGCCGAAAGGGCGCCGTGAAGGGGGCCTCGCACTTCACGAAAGCCGAACGATTCGCCCCCGGCCCAGCCGCAGGTGACGACTATGCGGCCGGTGCACTCGCAGCGATCGACGCCGTCGGCCAGATCGGCGAGCACAGCGAACGGCAGTCGACCGGTCGGGCGCTCATGGATGCGCTGGCTGCGACGCGCCGATCCGAGGGTCGACCCTTCTAGCGTGCTGATCATTCTCGACAGCGGACCCCTCGGCCTCGTGAGCAACCCGAGCACCAAAGGGCCTGCCCACGATGCCCGAACGTGGGCACGAACCCGTATCGACGCAGGCGACCGCCTCATCGTGGCCGAAATCTCTGACTATGAAGTTCGCCGAGAACTCGAACGGTCCGGGAAACACGCCGGTATCGAGCGGCTCGAAAGACTCGGCACCGGCCTCGGTTACCTGCCCTTGTCAACCGCCATGATGCGGATCGCCGCCAGCCTCTGGGCCGAAGCACGAAACAGCGGACTCCCAACAGCCCGGGATGCAGCCCTCGATGGTGACGTTATCCTCGCCGCCCAGGCACAGGCCCTTCAGGCCGAGGAGCCAGCCGAAACAATCGTTGTAGCAACCACGAACGTCACGCACCTTGAGCGCTACGTCGATGCGCGCCTTTGGTCAGACATCTGAGTCAGCGGGTGACCAACGTCGGGCTCAGGCCGAACTCGGCGAGGGTGGCCTCGATGTGACAGAGCAACTCATCTCTGCCGAGGCCGCCGCCCACCGGCCGTGCGACGATCGAGAGGAAGACGTTTCCGAGGGCCCGGCCGCTGAGCACGTACAACTGACCGCCGATGCGGTCGAGGTCCGCCGGACCCTGGCCCGGCTCGATCAGGCGCACCCAGAAGTCGTTCGAGTCCCGGCCGTCGAGGCGGACGACTGCGGCGGGCAGGTCGCCGTAGTTGGAGCAGCCGACCGGCAGGGCGGACGCGCCCATCGCCAGCGGCTCGGCCCTGCGCACCGCGGCGGCGGGCATGAGGGGCGTCAACGGGAGGGCGGCCGCAAGGTCGTATGACTGCTCGGCCACGGCCACGAGCGCCGCCTTGGTGGCCTCGCGTAGGCCGGTGAGGTCATCGACCACGCCGGTGGGTTCGATCCGAATGGTGGCTCTGTCGAGGGAGTTGGCGCGCGTATCGCCCTCGATCCGCACGCTGACCGGCACGCCAGGGTGACCATCCCGTCGGCACCGGTCCGTCCCAACCGCTCCCCCATCCGGGCCGCAACCGCCGACACCAGGGTGTTGCTCGTGCCGCCTCGCTCGGCGGCGGCGGCATCCCAGTCGGCCTGGTTCACCCGAACGCACGACACCGGAACGCGGAAGGGACCGCCTGCTGGTTTCGACGTGGTAGAAGCGGCCGGGGCGCCGGGTTTGCTGCCGGAAGTCTTCGGCGCAGCCTGGGCACGGGCGACTCGGGCGCCGGCGACCACGGCGCGCAGCACGGACGGCAGGCCCCGGACAAACGCCAGCAGATCGGCCCACAGCACGCGGCTGCGGCGACGTGCACCCCTCCGTGGATAGGCCGGGCGGCGCGCCCGACCCTCGACCGCATCGGTGATCGCCTGGAGCACGCAGAGCCCGTCGCCGAGGGCGTGGGGGATGGTGAAGGCAACAGATGTGCCGCCGTCGGTCAGCGGCAACACCCCGATCCGCCAGCCCGGGCCGTGCTCGGGGTCGGTACCTCGGTCACCAAACTCGGAGGTCCAGGTGAAGACCTCGTCCCATTTCCTTGGCGTTGCTTCAACGACGAGGTCGGGGGCGCGGTCGACCGCCACCCAGCGGTGCCGTCCGCCCGGCAGCGGGGAGTGCTCGACCAGCCGTCCCGCCAACGTGTGGCAGAGGTTGTCGTTGACGCGCCGCAACGCTTCGAGGTCGACCGGTCGGTCATACGTCCACGTGGCGAGGAAGACGGGCTGGTGGCCGAGGGCCCGCAACCCGAGGTACGACCCCTGATCCATCAGGGCGATGCGGTCGTCGAGCACCGTCTCCATGCCGCCTCATGTCTTGCTGAACCGGCGGACCGCCAGCGGGACCGAGATGGCGAGGATCACTGCGATCCACAGCAGCGACCGCAACACGTACCCCGTGGTCGTTGTGGTGAACGAGCCGGAATCCTGCAGGGCCTGGGCCGCCTCGGGTCCCAGCATCAGCCCCCTGCAGGCGTTGACGACGATGGTAACGGGCTGGTGGGCGGCGAAGGCCTGAAGCCACCCCGGCATCGAGTTGACCGGTACGAACGCCGAGCTGGCGAAGGTGAGCGGCAACAGCACCGGGAAGGCCATCGACTGGGCCTCCTCGGCCGACGTGGATCGCAGGCCGACGAGCGCCATCAGCCAGGACACGGAGAAGGCGAACGCCAGGACGAGCAGGCTGCCCTTGACCACGCCCATGACGTCGTAGGGCCGGAAGCCGATCGCCATGCCGACGAGCAACATCACCACGACGATGCCGATGTTGCGCACCAGGTCGGCCAGCGTGCGCGCCGCCAGCACCGACATCGGGGCCATCGGCAGCGAGCGGAACCGTTCGATCAGCCCGCCCCCAAAGTCCTCTGCGAGGCCGATGGCCATGGACACCGATCCGAGGGCGACCGCCTGCACGAAGATGCCCGGCAGCAGGTAGTTGACGTAGTCCATGCCCAGCACCTGGCCGAGCGTGCCGCCGAACACGTACCGGAAGAGCAACACGAACATGACGGGTTGCAGGAACGTGAACACGAGCAGCCCGGTCTCGCGAACCAGGTGCAACAGCCTTCTCCTTCACCCGATCACCCTCGTTCACTCGTTGTTGGCCTAGGCTTCGGCCTTCGCCGAACGCGACCAGCTCAAGGAACGACAACGCCGGGTCGGCCCCGGTCATCGCCGGGAACCCGTCGCTGCTCGCGACGAACCCGTGGGAAGCGACTCGCAGGGGGAGGCTGGGGCATGGAGACGACCGGCTCTGCGGAGAGTGCAACTGCCATAGCGTTCGGGACCAGGGTGGGATGGCGGAACACGCCGTGGGCGGACTACCTCGCCGAGTTCCTTGGGACGTTCGTGATCATCACGTTCGGCTGCGGCGTGGTGGCGACCTCGCTCGCCGCGCTCCCGGAGTCGGGGCGGACCGAGACGGCGTTCCTCGGCGGTGGGGACTGGTTGCTCATCACCCTCGGGTGGGCGATGGCGGTGACGTTCGGCATCTACGTCGCCGGCGGGGTCAGTGGCGCTCACCTCAACCCGGCGGTCACGTTGTCGTTCGCGCTACGTCGGGGCTTTGCCTGGTCGAAGGTGCCCGGCTACATAGCGGCGCAGTTGCTCGGCGCCTTCGTCGGCGCCGCCCTCGTGTACGCCCTGTTCTTCGAGGCCATCGAGGCCTTCGAACGCTCCAGTGGGATCGTGCGTCACGGGGGTGCGAGCATAGGCATCTTCGTCACCGCGCCGGCCGACTACTACACGAGCTACTGGGGTCCGTTTCTGACCGAAGCCGTGGCCACCGCCTTCCTCGTCGTGTTCATCTTCGCGGTGAGCGATCTCATGAACACCCCGCCACGAGCCAACCTCGGCCCGCTCGTCATCGGCTTCGCCGTCTTCGCCATCGGCTCCTCGCTCGGTGCCGGCACCGGCTACGCCATCAACCCGGCCCGGGATCTCGGCCCCCGGTTCTTCGCGTGGGTCGCCAGATGGGGTGATGCCGCCCTACCGGGGACCTCGGCGAACCTCGGCGCCTACTGGTGGGTCCCGATACTGGGCCCCATCGTTGGTGCCATCTTCGGTGCACTCGTGTACGACCTGGCGATCCACAACGTCCTGGCCGCCCGGGGAACGGCAGAGACCCCCCACGCCAGGACCGTCGGTGAAGTCGTCCTCGAAGAAGAATGAACGTCCTACGCGGGGTGCAGATCCTGTGACGAACCATATGAGGAGCACAGATGTCTCGGTATGTGGCCGCCATCGACCAGGGCACCACCAGCACGCGCTTCGTGATCTTCGACGCCGACGGGCAATCCGTGGGCATGGCGCAGCAGGAGCACGAGCAGGTCTACCCTCAGCCGGGTTGGGTCGAGCACCGGCCGCAGGAGATCTGGGCCCGGACCGAGGCGGTCATCGCTGACGCCCTCGCTACCACCGGGCTGACCGCGGCAGATCTGGTGGCCATCGGCGTGACGAACCAGCGCGAGACCACGGTCGTGTGGGACCGGTTCACCGGCGAACCGGTGGGCAACGCCATCGTCTGGCAGGACACCCGCACCGATCAGATCTGCCGCGACCTGTCCGCCGACGCGGGTCGTGACCGATTCCGGGCCTCCACGGGGCTCCCGCTCGCGACGTACTTCTCGGGACCGAAGGTCGTCTGGATCCTCGACAACATACCCGGCGCACGAGCGCGCGCCGAAGCCGGCGAGCTCCTGTTCGGGACGATCGACACCTGGATCATCTGGAACCTCACCGGCGGCGTCGACGGTGGACTGCACATCACCGACGTCACCAATGCCAGCCGGACGCTCCTGATGGACCTGGCCACCCTGGACTGGGCGCCCGACATCGTGGCGGCGCTGGGCATTCCCGCGTCGATGCTGCCGGAGATCCGCTCGTCGAGCGAGGTCTACGGCGAAGCCCGCCTCGCTTCCGTGGCCGGGGTGCCGGTGGCCGGTGACCTCGGCGATCAGCAGGCCGGGCTGTTCGGCCAGAGCTGCTTCGACGCCGGCGACGCCAAGAACACCTACGGGACCGGCAACTTCCTCCTGCTCAACACGGGCACCGAGCCGGTGCGCTCGGATCACGGGTTGGTCACTACGGTCGGCTACAAGCTCGGTGACGCCCCCGCCGTGTACGCCCTCGAGGGGTCGATCGCCATCGCCGGGGCGCTCGTCCAGTGGCTTCGCGACAACCTCCGCCTCATCGACTCGGCGGCGGAGGTGGAAGAGCTGGCCCGCAGTGTGGACGACAACGGTGGCTGCTATTTCGTCCCGGCGTTCTCGGGACTATTCGCCCCGTATTGGCGTGATGACGCCCGTGGCGTGATCGTCGGGCTGACCCGCTTCGTGGAGGGAGGCCACATCGCCCGCGCCACGCTTGAGGCCACGGCGTTCCAGGGCCGCGAGATGGTCGATGCGATGGAGGCCGACTCCGGCGTGACCCTCCACGAGCTGCGCGTCGGCGGCGGCATGGTCAAGAACGAGCTGCTCATGCAGTTCCAGGCCGACATCCTCGGCATCCCCATCATCAGGCCGTCGCTGACCGAGACCACGGCGATCGGTGCCGCGTATGCAGCAGGGCTCGCCGTCGGGTTCTGGCCGAGTACCGAGGTGCTGCGGGCCAAGTGGGTCGAGGACAAGCGCTGGCTGCCCCAGATGGACGAGGCCACCCGGGAGCGGGAGCTCGCCCAATGGAAGAAGGCCGTGACCCGCACCTTTGACTGGGTCGACGCTGAGCCGGTCTAGCTACAACGCCCGCGAGCACCCCAAGCGAACGCGTTCGCCGAACGATGGGTGCGCACGCTGCGTCACGAACTGCTCGACCGCACCTTCATCTGGAACGAACGCCAGCTTCGCGCTCTCCTGCTCGACTACAACCAGCACCGCCCGCACCGCGGGCCTGTGGGATCACGCCCACGAGGCAGAGCGCAGGACGCTGCTCGACGAAGCTGCTCCAAGACGTCACAGTCCACGCAGACCGGCTCTCGGTGACCCTGCACGGAGCGCCAGCGCTCAACGTGGGATTCTCCGAAGTCGGGCTCAAGGACTCGGGGTTGAGTTGTGTCGGAGGGGGGACTTGAACCCCCACGCCCTTAACGGGCACTAGGCCCTCAACCTAGCGCGTCTGCCAATTCCGCCACTCCGACGTGACCCCGGTTTTCGCCCGGTGCAAGCGGGTCAGCATAGCAGCGCTGCCGCTCTCCCCCACCAGCCGACACCCAGCCGGCGTCCTGATGGATGGGGCACCCGAAGGCACGGCAGATACGGCCGACCTGATGCCGGTCTGAGGCGTCGCTCACCGCATCAGGATCGCCGAGAATTCTCGGAAATCTTCTCCAGCGGCTGGCTTCGTTGTCACACCCGTTGATCAGACTGGACCCATGGCTTCGATCACCGATTTCGAGCCGACCGGGAGCGGTCCGGAGGGAGTGGGTCCGGAGCGCGATCTTGGGCGGGTGGAGGTGGGCAATCCGGCTGCGGCGCTTGCCTTGGCCCACGCCGAATCGTCGATCGATGAGTTGTTCGCCGCCGGGGTGGAACCCGACGATTCTCAGGATGCGGTCGTCTGGATCGACGAGCTGGAACGGCTTGGGCGTCGGGTGGATGCTGCCCGTTCTGAGTTGGTTGAGTCGATCCAGCGCAGGGTGTTGCACACGGCCGACGGGCACGGGTCGGCCAAGATCATGGTGCGCCATGTCGCCCACCTCACCAACGCTGAGGCGACGGCCCGGGCCAAGACCGCCCGGCTTGCTCGCGATATGCCGAAGGTGACCACAGCATGGAAGGCAGGTGAGGTATCCACCTGCGCGGTCCGCGCGCTGGGTCGGGTGGATGCCAACCCTCGGGTGGCGGCGGCGATGAGAGCCCGTGACGACGAGTTCCTGCGCGACGCCCAGACGATGGGTGCCAAGACGTTTGCGCACAAGGTGCATCGCTGGGCACGCCTGATCGACGAGGACGGCCCCGAACCGGCCAACGAACGTAACCACAAGAAGCGGGATGCCCGGTTGGTGCAGAACCCGTGGGATCAGTCCTGGGACCTGACCGGGTTCTTCGCGTCGATGCAAGGTGCTGAACTCAAGGAGATTCTCGACCGCTATGTCGACGCTGAATTCAAGGCTGATTGGGCCGAAGCCACTGCCCGACTCGGTGAAGGCGGCTGGTTGGGCGACGGGATCTCCAAGGAGGACCTGGATCGGACCGATGCCCAACGCCGCGCTGACGCGTTGGTGCGGGTGTTCCGAGATGCAGCCGCCGCCGATGGATCGGCCATTGCGCCCGGGTGGGTGCACAACATCCACTGGTCGGCGGCCGCCTACGAGGAGATGCTGTCGGCGATGGACGCTGACCGGCCGCCACGGTTCGATCCGGACACGTTCATGTGTCGCACCGAAGACGGCCACGACGTCGACCCCACCGAAGCAGCGGCCGACAGCCTGCTCCACAAGGTCCGACGGGTTATCGTCGACGCAGCCGGGGTGGTGATCGACCTCGGGCGGGCCCGACGGTTCACTGGATCGGCCCGTGTGGCCGCCACCGCCGGCCACACCCACTGCATCTGGCCTGGCTGCCACGCACCCGCCAGCCGTTGTGAGATCGACCACCTCCACGAACACGGCCGAGGCGGAACAACACAACCGGCCAACGCAGCGCCGTTGTGCGGAAAACACAACCGCTGGAAGCAGAAGGGCTTCACGATCCAGCGAGATCCGACCGGCGGGTGGCACACCACACGACCTGACGGAAGCCAGTTGGAGTAGGTCGCCGGCGCCCCGCCAAGCGAGCCGATCGATCCTTGAGTGCCCGGGGTGGGACTTGAACCCACACGCCCTTTCGGACAGGGGATTTTGAATCCCCCGCGTCTGCCATTCCGCCACCCGGGCTTTGGGTGGAGCGTCGATGGTAACCCGTCGACGCGTTCGCTCACCATTGCCGCAGTTCAGGGCCCGGATCGGTAGTTCGTCCGATACGATCCACAGCGTGAGTCGCCTACTGAAGGTTCTCGTCATCATCATCTTGGGCGTCATGCTGGCGCGGGAGATTGCGTTCCGACGGAACCTGAGCGAGTTCAACCCCGACACTGCACCGTTCGGAGACTGAGCACCGAGGGTTGCCGCCGGTCGCGACGATGGGAGCGCCCGAGGACGCTCCCATCGCAGGTAGCACCAGTTGTTCGGGGCCAATCGGCCCCAGCCAACTACGGGGTCTCTTCGCCCTTGGCGATCTTCTTCAGCTTGGAGCCAGCGGAGATTTTGACGGCCTTGGTGGCCGGAACCTGGATCTGCTCGCCGGTCTGCGGGTTGCGACCCATGCGGGCCTTGCGCTCGGTCTGCTCGAAGGAGATGAAGCCGGGGATGGTCAGCTTGTCCTTGCCCTTCGCGACGACCTCGCCGACGACGGTGATGAACTCACCCAGCACTGCGTTGACGTCCTTCTCGGACATCTCGGTGCGACGGGCGATGGTCGAGACCAGTTCACTCTTGTTCATGTGTGCCTCCTCAGCGGTTCGTCCGCTTGGATCATGTACGAACCGACTTGGTTCGGGGTCGTTGTGACCCTATTGCGCCGCCCGTCACGTTCTGCAACCTCGAAACCAGGCCGGAGCCCGGAATTCGGTGAAGCCGGATGTGAATGACAACGGTGTAACTCTACCAGGAATGAGCGCAGACACCTAGGGGCACAACGAATCTGCGATTTGAGCGGGCTTCAAGCGGCGGCTGCAAGGGTCCTAATGTCACATCCCCCGGTCGAGCGCGTCTCGGAACTCCCCCACCTGGTCGGCCACCTGATCGGGGGAGGCACCGTCGAGGATCTTGCGCATGAACGCTGACCCGACGACTGCGCCGTCGGCCACCTCGCACACCTCGACCGCCTGCTGGGGGCTGGAGACGCCGACCCCGACCAGCACGGGCAGGTCGGTGATGTCCTTGGCGCGCCGGGCGATCTCCTTGGCCGAATCGGCCAGGGTGGCCCGCTCGCCGGTGACGCCGAGCAGCCCGACGGCATACAGGAAGCCCCGGGACCGCTGGGCGATGCGGTCGAGGCGTTCGTCGGGGGTGGTTGGCGCCGCCAACAGCACGGTCTCCACCCCAGAAGTGTCGGCCGCATCGATCCACGGGCCGGCCTCGTCGAGAGGCAGATCGGGCAGGATGGCCCCGGCGATGCCGGCCCGGGCCAGTTCTCCGGCGAAGCGGGTGACGCCCGGGCGGAACACCAGGTTGTAGTAGGTCATGACGGCCAAGGGGATGCCGACGTCGGCAGCACCGGCGGCCTCGATCACCTCGTGGGGAAGGGCCCCCTGGTGCAAGGCCAGGTCGGAGGCCGCCTGGATGGTGGGGCCGTCCATCACCGGATCGGAGAAGGGAATGCCGATCTCGATGGCATCGGCGCCGGCCTGGGCGACCGCCTCGATCGTGGGGATCCACTCCCCCAACCCACCGGTGATGTAGGGCACGAGGGACTTGCCCCCGGCGTCGCGACGGCGGCGCAGCGCCGATTCCAGCGGGCCCGGGACGTGTGACGGCTGGGCGGCGCTCATCCCAGCACCTCCATCATCTGGGCGACGTCCTTATCGCCGCGTCCCGACAGGTTGATGAGCACGGTCTTGCCGGCGAGCTCGTCCTTGGCCTTGGCCACCCAGGCGAGGGCGTGGGCCGGCTCGAGGGCCGGGATGATGCCCTCGGTCCGGCTGAGCAGCACGAAGGCCTCGATCACCTCGGCGTCGGTCACGGGCTCGTAGCGGGCCCGGCCCTCGGCGGCGAGGAAGCTGTGCTCGGGGCCCACCCCCGGGTAGTCGAGCCCGGCCGAAATCGAGTGGGCCTCCATCACCTGACCGACATCGTCCTGCTTGAGGTACGAGGCCATGCCGTGCACGACGCCGACCGCCCCGCCGCCGATCGCCGCCCCGCCGGCGGGCTCGGCGCCGACCAGCTCGGCCTCGGTATCGACGAACCCGGAGAAGATTCCGGCTGCGTTCGATCCACCACCCACGCAGGCGACGACGACGTCGGGGTCGGCGCCGGTCAACTTGTGGACCTGGGCGTAGGCCTCGTCGCCGATCACCCGGTGAAACTCCCGCACCATCCACGGATACGGATGGGGTCCCATCACCGAGCCCAGGCAGTAGTGGGTGGTCTCGACGGTGGCCACCCAGGAGCGCATCGCCTCGTTGACCGCATCCTTCAGGGTGCGACTGCCGCTCATCGCCGAGCGAACCTCGGCCCCGAGTAGGCGCATGCGAAAAACGTTGAGCTCCTGGCGGGCCATGTCGACCTCGCCCATGTAGACGATGCACTCCATGCCGAGCAGCGCCGCAGCGGTGGCGGTGGCCACGCCGTGCTGGCCGGCACCGGTCTCGGCCACCAGCTTGGACTTGCCCATGCGGCGGGCGAGCAGCGCCTGGCCGAGAACGTTGTTGATCTTGTGCGAGCCGGTGTGGTTGAGGTCCTCCCGTTTGAGCAGCACCCGGCAGCCGAGCTCCTCGGACAGCCGGTGGGCTTCGGTCAGCGGGCTGGGACGCCCGGCGTAATCGGCGAGCAGTCCGTCGAGCTCGGAACGAAAGGCCGGGTCCACCCAGGCGTCGCGGAACGCCACCTCGAGCTCCTCACATGCCGGGATGAGGGTTTCGGGCACGTAGCGCCCACCAAACTCGCCAAAGCGGCCCGTTGCACCCGGGTCACCCATACCTACCGTGTTGGTCACGCTCGCTCCCGTACCTTCTCGACGACGGCCGACACCCTACGCCCGGCGGTCGAGAACCTTGCGGTGACCGGCCGGTGGTCCGAACCGGCTGTGCATCCCACGCTGAGCGACAGCGGTTCGAGGCCCCGGAACAGCACCCGGTCGAGACGGGCAATCGGCAGCCGAGCAGGCCAGGTGAGCCCCAACCCCTGCCCCACTTCCCGGTGGGCGTCGCGCAGGTGCCCGCCGGCCACCAACTGGCGCATCGGCTGGTGCCGACCGCTGGCGTTGAAGTCACCGGCCACCACCACGCGATCGGCCTCCCTGGCCATCGCCGCCAGCCGGTCGTGTTGGGCGGTCCACGGGCCCACCCCGTGGATCGGCGGGGTGGTGTGCACCCCCAGTACGCGCACCACCGTGCCGTCGCAAGCGACCACGTCGGCTGAGGGCGTGGGCGACCCGGCGGCCGACTCGATCGTGGCGTTGCGCACCTCCACCCGGGCGAACATCGCTGCCCCCAGCGCATCGTCGCGGGAGGTCGACACCACCTCGGTGTAGCAGCCCTCGAGCCCGGCGCGCAGCTGCCGGAGATAGTCGGGGGTGACCTCCTGAAACACGGCGACGTCGCAGCCGGCGGCCAGCATCTCCTCGATGTTGGCCGAGACGTCGCTCCGCTCGAACTCCAGGTTGGCGGAGTACACGGTGAGGGTGGCGTCTCCCGGTCGGGGCCCTCCGCCCCAGTCCCCAGCCAGCAGGCCGACGCCGGTGCCGAGCAGTGCGAGGGCGGCGGCCGCGTTGAGCTGGCGTGCCCTGCGGCCGGGGGCGAGAGCGGCAGCCGGCAGGGCCGCCAGGGCTGCGGCGTGCGCCGGCAGCGCCAACGTCTGGGCGATCACGTGGGCCGGTGGGCCGTTGATGCCGAGCGCCCAGGCCGCATCGAGTGCGGCCGCCGGGGCCAGCGCCGCCGGGGCCAACCAACGCGGGATGCGGCTCAAGCGCCGGAGCGCACCGGCTCGGCCGCCGGGGTCCGGGCCATCGCATCCCGGTACAGCTGCTCGTAGGCGGCGGCCAGGCGGTCCATCGAGTAGGCGTTGGCCCGCTGGTGGCCCGCCTCGGTCAGCCGGGCGGCCAGCGCGTCGTCGGTCAGCACAGCGGTGAGCGCCTCGGCCAACGCCGTGGGATCCTCGGGCTCGGCGAGCAGGGCGTTGCGGTCGTGGGTGGCCACGTTGTTGTAGCCGGGGATGTTGGAGGCGACCACCGGGGTGCCGGCCGCCATCCCCTCGAGAAGCACCACGCCGAAGCTCTCGCCGCCGAGGGCAGGCGCACAGAACACGCTCGCCCCGGCCAGGCGGGCATCCCGCTCGGCGTCGCTGATCCGGCCCAGCCACTCGATCCGCTCGTCGCCGGCATTGGCCGCCTGGAGCTCCTCGGTGAGCGGGCCGGTGCCCGCCACCCACAGGGTGACGTCGGCGGGCAACTGCTTCATCGCTTCGAGCAGGACGGCCAGGCCCTTGCGGGTCTCGTGGCGTCCGATGAAGAAGATCGAGGGCCCGTCGCTCGGCGTGGGCACCACCTGGCGAAACGCCTCGGTGTCGACGGCGTTGTAGAGCACCAACATGTCGTCATCGGTGAACCACACACCGGCGGTGCTGCGGGCGTCGTCGGAGACCGCCACCCGCACGTCGAGGCGCCGCACCCCCCACGATCCCAGCGGCTTGAGCCAGGAGGAGTAGGCCGAGAAATCGCCCGAGGCGTGGAACGTACCGACCATCGGGCACGGCTTGACGACCAGGGCGGTGTTGGTGACGCCGGGGACGAGCGGTTCGTGCAGGTGCAGCACGTCGAAGTCCTCGTCCCACAGGGCCCGCATCGTCCGTAGCTGCGCCGAGGGGTCTGGGGCGAGCGGGGCGACCGACCCGTTGGTGGCGAAGGGGATGGAGGCGCCCAGCGGAGTGACCCCCGGTTCGGGCGGCGGGCCGTCGCAGGGCGCCAGCACGCGAACCTCGTGGCCTCGACGGCGCAGGGCCTTGGCCAGCCCGAGCACCTGCCCCTGGACCCCACCGGGCACGCTGAGGCTGTAGGGACAGACGAGGCCGATACGCATCGGGGTGAGGCTAGTTGGAATGCCCTGGAGCGCTCCCAGGCAACGACTCCGGCGAGTAGCCGGCCGCCCGCAGCGCCGCGACATCGCTCGGCCAGTTGGGGCTCTGAAGGTGCCACTGCTGGGGCTGCGCGGCGATCAGCTCCTCGAGCTCGTAGGCGAGGACCTGGGTGAGCCGGGCGACGTCGGCCCGAAGGCGCCCCTCGCGTTCGAGGTCCATTGGGGGGCGGACCACGCCGAGCACCCGGTTGCCCGGCGTTTCGTAGACCGCGGTGGGCAAGAGCAGGGCGCCGGTGCGCAGGGCCAGGGTGACCGGGCCGGCGGGCAGGCGGGTGCGCTCCCCGAAGAACTCCACCTCGGGGCCGCCGCCGCTGATGTCGCGGTCGGACAGCAGACACACGACGTGGCCGGCTTTGATCGCCCGGCTGATCGACCCGACCGCGTCCGGCCCCAGAGGCACGACGTGGATGCCGAGCGCCTCGCGTTTGTTTCGGAACCAGTCGAAGAGTTCCGGAGGTTCGATCGCTTCGACGACGGCGGTCACCTCGACGCCGTGCACGCGGGTGAGCCATGCGGCCGCCCACTCCCAGCGGCCGACGTGGGGCATGGCGAGGATGGGTCCGGTGCCGCTTGCGACCGCCTCGTCCAGGTGGTGGAGTCCCTGGCTGTCGAAGTTGGCCGCCAGCTCGCGGGTCGAGACCGTCGGCAGGCGCAACAGGTCCTCCCAGTAGCGCCCATAGGAGCGGATCGCTGCGTTGGTGAGCGCCTCGCGTCGAACGGGAGTGAGCCGGTGACCGGTCGCCCGATCGAGGTTTCGGCCGATCAGCAGGCGCCGCTCGGAGAGCATCGGCGCCACGGCGCTGGCCAGGCCCTGCGAGACGATGTTGGCGCCCGGCCTCGGCAGCACACCGGCGGCGGCGGTGCCCAGCTTGAACAGGTCGAGGACCGAGATGCCCAGTACCACGCCGTGAACCGAAGGACCTGGTTAGCGGCGGCTGGCCAGGCGGCGGTCGCGGGCGTCCCGGCGGATCTGCCAACGCTCGGCCATCGTCGTCTCACTGCGGCGGGCACGGCGACGCTGGCGGGGCGGGCGGGGACGCTCGACCGAGGCCTGCTTCCACACCTTGACGAAGCGCTGTCCGGCCGTGCCGACGTTGAGGACCAGCATGAGGATCAGGGCGGGGATCATCAGCATGGGGAACAGCAGGGCGACCAGGAGGATGATGAAGCGCTCCGCCCGTTCGACCATGCCGCCGCTGGCGTCAAAGCCGAGCGATTCGGCCTTGGCCCGGATGTAGCTCACCCAGGAGGCGCTGGCGAGCACGGCGACCGGCAGCCACACCCAGTTGGGCTGGTTTTGGCTGTAGTTGATGGCGATCGCGCCGAACAGCAGCGCATCGGTGACGCGGTCGCTGACCGAGTCGAAGAAGGCCCCACGAGGCCCTGCGGTGCCCGACGCCTTGGCCACAGCACCGTCGAGCAGGTCGGGCACGCCGGTGAGCACGACGAACAGCAGCCCGAGGTGCCACCAACCGAAGCTGATGACGACCGCAGCGCCCACCGCCATGACCAGCCCCGCGATGGTGAGGTGGTCGGCCGTGATGCCGGTGCGCTTGATCTGCTGGCCGACCGGTTTGAGCTTGGCCTCGACCTGAGGACGGAAGTTTCCGTCGAACATGCTGTCTCCCCTCGGGGTGCTAACTCTTGCAAGCATAGCGACCCGGGTGTCTTCTGTGAAGCGTAGACGCTCGACGGGTGCCGGACGGACCTCTCGGACCCGGGTGGTTCAGGCGCCGGGCTGCGGGTCCCAGCGCTCCGGGTTCTCCTCGGCGAACCACTCGACGATCTCGCCGTTGACACCGTCGATCAGCACGATGCCGCGGTTCTGGGGCGGGTTCTCGTTTGAGTAGATGAGAATGCGCCAGGTCGGGGTGGAGCGCCAACCCCGCCACACCTGCTGTGCCGACGCGTGCCCGACCGGGAACCCGACGACAGAACCGGCGGTGGCGAACGCCTGCTGGTCGTCGACCGCCAAGGTGCGGCCGGCGATCAGCCCGTACAGGCCGAAGACCGCCAGCAGCGCGCCGGCGACGGCGACCCCGGTGTTGACCACCGCCTCACCTTTGTAGGCGATGGAGACGGCGATGGCGGCCACGCCGAGCAGGAGGTAGATCAGCGCCGGGATGCGGCGACGGTTGTTGTTGGGGAACGTCACCGGGCCGACGAAGTTGGTCATGTCGAGGTCGTCGGGCAGTTCGTCGATGTGTTCGGCCTCGTCAGTCATTGGCCTGTCCTTTCATCCAAGCAGGGGGTGCCCCGCCGGGCCACCCGGCGCGTAGGCGGTCCCAGGCCTCGGGCAGCGACACCGGCAGGGTGCGGGTGTCGGCGGTGGCGGTCATGAAGTTGGCGTCGCCTGCCCAGCGGGGCACGACGTGGACGTGGAGATGGTCGCTCTGGGAACCGCCGGCCTCCGCCCCGAGGTTGACGCCGACGTTGACGGCGTCGCAGCCCAGGCCCTCCCGGCAGGCGACCGTTGCGTCGCGCACCATCGGCCACAGCTCGGCGAACTCCTCGTCGTTCAGGTCGTCCAGCCCGGCGACGCCGCGGTTGGGCAGCACCATGACGTGGCCGGCGGTGTAGGGGAACAGGTTCAACAGTGCAAAGCAGCGACGGCCGCGGGCGACGACGAACTTCTCGCGGTCACCCTCTGGTGCGCCGAGGATGCGCTCGAACAGCGTGCCCTCGGCGTCGCCCGGCGGGTCGCCCAGCGTCGAGACGTAGTTCGATCGCCAGGTGCTCCACAAGTGATCGAGCGTCACGACGGACCGGGGCGCGAGGCGGCCTCGATCACCGCCTGGGGGACGCCGTCGGGGTCGAGCGAGCCGGCATCGACACCGACGGGCGTGCCCGGCCCGGCTCCGATGCCCTTGGACTCCACCTCGGCTGCCAGCCGCTCGAGGAAGGCGTCGACCGACACGTCCCGCTCGACCGAGCCACCCCGGGGGTTGACGCCCACAGTGTGGTGGGCCACATCGTCGTCCCCGACGACCAACACGTAGGGCAGCTTCTGCCCCTTGGCGTTGCGGATGCGCTTGCCCAACGTGTCGTTGGCCTCGATCACCTCGGGGCGATACCCCGCCGTGCGCAGCCGTGCGGCCAGGTCGTGGGCGTAGTCGTCGTGGGCGTCGGCCACCGGCAGGATGGCCACCTGCACCGGGGCCAGCCAGGTGGGGAACGCCCCGGCATAGTGCTCGACCAGCACGCCGAAAAAGCGCTCGACCGAACCGAACAGCGCCCGGTGGATCATGATCGGCCGGTGCCGCTCGCCGTCGGAGCCCACGTACTCCAGCTCGAAGCGTTGGGGCAGCTGGAAGTCGACCTGAATCGTCGACATCTGCCAAGTGCGGCCGATGGCGTCGCGGGCCTGCACCGAGATCTTGGGGCCGTAGAAGGCACCGCCGCCGGGATCCATCACCAGGTCGAGGCCTTGGGTAACGGCGACCTGGCGCAGCGCCTCGGTGGCCTCGTCCCACTCCTCGTCGGTGCCGACCGCCTTCTCTTCGGGCTTGGTGGACAGCTCGAGGTAGAAGTCATCGAGGCCGTAGTCGCGCAGCAACGACAGCACGAAGTCGAGCAACGACGACAGCTCCTCCCCCATGTTCTCCTTGGTGGTGAAGATGTGGGCATCGTCCATCGTCAGGCCGCGCACCCGGGTGAGGCCGTGCAGCACGCCGGACTTCTCGTAGCGGTACACCGTGCCGAACTCGAACATGCGCAGCGGCAGCTCGCGGTAGCTGCGCATGCCGGCTCTTGAAGATCAGGATGTGGAACGGGCAGTTCATCGGCTTGAGGTAGTAGTTGGTCGCCTCGCCGTCGCCGTCCAGGTCGAGTTGCATCGGGGGGAACATGCCGTCGGCGAACCAGTCGAGGTGCCCCGAGATCTGGAACAGCTTTTCCTTGGTGATGTGGGGGGAGTTGACGAACTCGTAGCCCGCCTCGGCGTGGCGCTTGCGGGAGTAGTCCTCCATCAGCATTCGGACGATGCCGCCCTTGGGGTGGAACACCGCCAGCCCGGAGCCGATCTCCTCGGGAAAGCTGAACAGGTCGAGCTCGACCCCCAGCTTGCGGTGGTCGCGCGCTGCGGCCTGCTCGAGCCGCTCGAGGTGGGCGGTCAGGTCGTCCTTGGAGGTCCAGGCCGTGCCGTAGATGCGTTGGAGCATCGGGTTGGCCTCCGAGCCCCGGAAGTAGGCGCCGGCCACCCGCATCAGCTTGAACCAGCCCAGCTTGCCGGTCGACGGCACGTGAGGGCCGCGGCACATGTCGACAAAGCCGTCGCCGTTGCGATAGAAGCTGATCGTCTCACCGGCGGGGGCCTCCCCGTCCGAATCGTCACCACCGGACGCGGCGGACATGAACGCCTGCTTGTAGGGGTGGTCGCCCATCTCGGCCATCGCATCGTCCAGCTCGAGTTCGTACCGCTCGAAAGGCTGGTTGGACTTGATGATCCGGCGCATCCGCTCTTCGATGCGGGCCAGGTCGCCCTCGGAGAAGGTGCCGCCATCGGGCAGTTCGAAGTCGTAGTAGAAGCCGTCCTCGATCGGCGGGCCGCCGGCGAACGTGGCGCCCGGCCACAGGTCGAGCACCGCCTGGGCGAGGACGTGGGCGGTCGAGTGCCGCAGGTGTTCGAGCACCTCCGGGTCGCGCTTGGTGAGGAAACGCACCTCGGCCCCGTCGGGCAGCGGCGCCGACAGGTCGCTGGGATGGCCGTTCACCTCGGCGATCAGCACCGCCTTGGCCAGGCCCGAACCGATGTCGGCGGCCAGGTCGGCCCCCGTGGCACCGTCGGTGAGCTCTCGCTGAGAACCGTCGGGAAGGGTGACCGTGATCGCTGACATAAGGGGACCGAGGCTACTCGTCCGGGTACGGAACCCGGAAGCGGGTTGCCTAGGCCCGCACGAGCGGCCTTGGCTGCAGCACCGTCGCCGACGAGGCCCGGCTGAGCATGTCGTCGTGGTCGGAGGATGTGTCGACCACGGCGGCGGCCTGTTCCCTGGCTGCGGCCGGGTCCGGCGCCGGCACCGGGGAGCTACCGGCCGGCACCAGCGGGCGCGCCGCCAGGACCGATCCGGACGAGGGGCGCGTGGCGCCGCTCTGGGTGGGGCTCGACGTACCGGTGCGCAGGTGGCGGCCGTGGCGCACCTCGCCGCCGGCGCCGGTGAGCACCGTCGAGGAGGACGCAGGAGCGGTGGCCGGTGCGCTGGGCTGCTCCGGCTTGGCCGCCTTGGTGGCGTAGGTGTCGTTGTACTCCTGGCCGGTCAGGCGGCGGATCTCGAACATCACCTCGTCGGTCAGCTGACGCAGCGCCATGCGATCGTCGAGGCGGTCGAGGTAGCGCTCGGGCGAGATCGGTTGACCGAAGCGGATGTGCACGTTGCGGAACGGCCGCGGGAACTTGGCGTCGGGGGGTTGCACCTGGACCGTGCCAAGGACGCCCACCGGCACGATGGGCGAGTTGGTCTCGATCGCCAAGCGAGCGATGCCGGTGTGCCCCTTGTGCAGGTCGCCGGTGCGGCTGCGGGTGCCCTCCGGGTAGATGCCAAACAGCTCCCCGCGGTTGAGCACGTCCGCTGCTGCGTCGAGCGCAGCCTGGGCGTGCTCCCCGCCGCGCCGGTCGATCGGGATCATGCCCATCGCCGGGAACAGTACCTTGGTCTTCCAATCGTCCAAGTACTCGGCTTTGCCCACGTAGGTGATGCGACGGGGCAGCGAGCAGGGCACGAAGAACGAATCCAGCACCGACAGGTGGTTGGGGGCGATGATGGCGCCGCCATCGGTGGGGATGTTCTCAAGGCCGTCGGTGCTCACTCGCCACGCAAAGTTGAAGAGCGGCGAGAACCGCCTTGATGGGTTTTGGAGTTGTCCGAACTCGAGTTGCATGTACTCCCCTTACCTTTCGGTCACCTGCGGAACGCACTCATGCTGATCGCAGTTTGCGCTCCTTCATGAAGTTTTGGTGACGGCCCATTCTGTCCTATGCCCATGATGATTGGTACCGCTAACGGGCGATTTCTCATTCGGACCTGAGAATTTTCATGGCGACAACGTAAGGCCGACGCCGGGTGGGCGGCTCAGCGCTCGAAGTCGACGCCGAGCAGCATGGCCGCCTCCGACACGCCCTCGCCTCGTTCGGCCGCAGCATCGATCGCAGCGATCGCAGCCGGCGTGTCCAGGTCGTCGTCCAGCGCGGCCCGCACGTCGTCCAACGCGCCGGTCCCCTCCCCCGCCGCCAGCCAGCGCTCCCAGCGTCGCTGGGCGTCCGGCATCAGCTCGTCGGAGTACTCCCACTCGGTGCGGTAGTGGTTGGTGAGCACGCCGAGCCGGATCGCCATCGGGTGAAACGATTTGGACAGCTCGCTGACGAACACCAGGTTCCCCAGCGACTTCGACATCTTCTCGCCGTCCATGCGGACCATGGCCTGGTGCATCCAGTGGCGCACCAGCGGCTCGCCGGTGGCGGCCTCGGACTGGGCGGCCTCGCACTCGTGGTGAGGGAAGATCAGGTCGCTGCCGCCGCCGTGCAGATCGATGGTCGTGCCCAGCTCCCGCAGGCACAGCGCAGAGCACTCGATGTGCCATCCGGGTCGGCCCGGGCCCCACATCGACTCCCAGGCCGGTTCGTCCTCGGCGGAGGGCTGCCACAGCACGAAGTCGAGCGGGTCCCGCTTGTTGGGGTCGTCGACGTTGCCGCCCCGTTCGGCGGCCAGCTCCAGCATCTCGTCGCGCGAGTAGCCGGACAGTTCACCGAAGCGCGGGAAGGTGGCCACCTCGAAGTACACCGAACCGCCCGCCTCATAGGCGTGACCGGTATCGATCACCATGCCGATGAACCCTCGGATGTCGGGGATGGCTGACGTCGCGCGGGGCTCGGAGTACGCCGGGAGCATGCCCAGCGCCTCCATGTCGGCATCGAAGCGGGCCATCTCCGCGGCTGCCAGGTCGAGGTAGTGCACGCCAAGCTCGCGTGCCTTGGGCAGGATCGAGTCGTCGACGTCGGTGATGTTGCGGACGGCCCGGGTCTCGTGCCCCGCGTCGCGCAGGCGGCGCTGCAACACGTCGTAGGTCAGGTACGTCGCAGCGTGCCCCAGATGGGTGGAGTCGTACGGCGTGATTCCGCACGTGTACATCGTGACCACCGGTCCCGGCTCGAAGGGCACGATCTTGCGGCGAAGGGTGTCGTAGAGGCGCACGGAGGTGGGCGTTACGCCTTGGCGGGCGCGGCTGTGTCCTTGGCGGCGGGTGCCTTGGAAGCGGCAGGCTTGGCGGCGGCCTGCGCGGTGCGGCCTGGGGACTTGGTGCGCCGGTTCTTGGGATCGATCCCGGTGAAGCGCACGGCGGCGCGGGTGCGGTACTTCACGTTGAGCTGCAACAGCACCGCAGCAAAGGCCTCGATCGGGGCGGCGTTGGACAGCTCGCCGGCATCCAGGCCACGCAGGTCGGGGATGGCGTTGACGATCTCGAGCGTCGTGTTGGTGGCCTCGTCGTGGTCGGAGCACACCAGCACGTCGGACTCGACCGGGTTGGCCAGGTCGCCGAGTTCCTTGGCGGGCACGTGGTGCATGGCCGCCGACACGAGCGACTGGGGAATGGCGGCCTGGATCGACGCCGCCACCGAGCCGCGGGGCGGCACGAGGGGCTGGAATTCGTGGGCCACCTTGGCCAGGGCGTTGGCCATCGAGATGACGACCTTGCCGGCCAGCAGGTCGGCCAGTGGCATCACGGTGGCGGCCGCAGCGTCCCAGGGCGTGGCCACGACGACGACGTCGGCACGGGCGGCGTCCTGGTTGTCGCCCGCATGCAGGTTGAGGTCCTTGTCCGGCCACTTGTCGGTGAGACCGTCGACCACCTCCATCGCCCGGTACTTGGACCGGGAACCGATCCACACCTCGTATCCAAGCGACGACAGTCGCACCGCCAGCCCGCTTCCGGCCGGTCCAGTTGCTCCAAGTACACCGATCTTCATGAGGGGCGATGGTAGTTGGGGGTCACCATCCGGCCATGAATCGCCTCGGCGTGCGACGTGTGGGAGCGTCGGACGGCCGGCGAAACGGTCGCCGCCGATCCGACGGAGGTGGAACGTGTCCCAGCCGCTGCTGTCGGTGGGCGGCCTGAGCGTGTGGCGGGGCGAGCGCCACCTGCTGTCCGATGTCACCTGGGCGGTGTTGTCCGGCGAGCGCTGGGTGGTGCTGGGCGCCAACGGCTCGGGCAAGACCACCCTGGTGCGGGTGGCCACCTGGTGGGACCGACCGTCCGCCGGCGAGCTGACCCTGCTCGGCCATCGGCTTGGCCGGGCCGACGTGCGCTCGGTGCGCACCGAGGTCGGGTTCGTCAGCGTGGCCTTCGCCGACAAGATCCGTCCCGGCGTCACCGCCCACGACGTGGTGGTCTCGGCGCGCCACGGCGCGTTGGAGACGTGGTGGCACCACTACACCGCCACCGATCACGAGCGGGCCGGAGCAGCGCTGGGCGAGATGGGCATGGCCGGCTTCGGCGAGCGCGCCTTCGGATCGTTGAGCTCGGGCGAGCGCCAGCGGGTGCTGCTCGCCCGAGCCCTGATGGCCGACGCGCCACTGATCGTCCTCGACGAGCCGTCGGCCGGGCTCGACCTGGGCGGCCGGGAGGATCTGCTCGGCCGGCTCGACCGCCTTGGCTCCAACCCGGAGGGCCCGGCTCAGGTGCTGATCACCCACCACCCCGAGGAGATCCCGCCCAGCTTCACCCATGTGTTGTTGATTCGCAACGGAATGGTGGGCGATGCCGGCCCGATCGACGAGGTGCTAACCGCCGAGTCGCTCAGCGACACCTTCGGCCTGCCGCTCAACCTTGAGCGGCGCGACGGCCGATTTACCGCCTGGGCGGCGACCTAGCCGTACTTGTACGGCTTCGGTACCATGCCCGTATGGCCACCAAGACAACCATCAATTTCGATGACGAGATGGAAGCCGCACTCGCCGAGTTGGTGGCCATCGACGGCACCAAGAGGCTGGCGATCAAACGTTCGCTCCTCGCCGAAGTGAAACGACGGCGCCGAAGTCAGGCGATGATCGACCTGATCGCATCGTGGGAAGCCGAGGATGGGCAAATCGACGCCGAGCACCTCGCGTGGGCCGACGCGGTGCTCGACCGGCAGGGAGTCGATCGATGATCATCGATGCCGGCCCGTTGATCGTCGACGGTGAGCGGGTCAACTCGCGGCTATGGGCGCTGATCAAGCGGGCAACCGAGCGCGGCGACGACCTTCACACGACGCATCCCGTGCTCGCTCAGGTGTGGCGGGACCCAACCCGACAGGCAAACCTGGCACGAGCGCTGCGCAGTTTCGATATCCACCCGCTCGACGAGTCGAGGAGTGTCGGTCGGCGGCTCGCCGCAACCGGAACGTCCGATGTCGTCGATGCTCACCTGGCGGTCGTTGCGGAGCAGCTCGGAACCTTCATCCTGACGGGAGACCCTGATGACATGACGGCGCTCAACGCCCGATTCGAGCTCTACTGACCTGGTTGTTCGGTGAGGACGACTAACCGGCGACGCTCTGGCCGATCGAGTGGTGATGGCCGTGTTCGTGCAGCGCCCTGGCATCGTCGACGGACATCGGAGCGAGGTCGTCTGCTCCATCGCACCCGACCCGATCTTGGTCTCGCCGGCCCACAGGGTGACCTTCCCGCCGGCCCCGGGCTTGGGTTCGTCGGACTCGAAGAGCATCTTCAGCGTCGTGCGGCCGGTGGGGACCGGCCGGTCGGACACCTGCTGGTAGGTGTCCGACCCCGAGGAACGAAGAGGAGTGGTTGAGCAGGCCATCGCCGTCCAACCACAGCGAGAAGCCACCGATGAAGTCGGCGTTGGCCACCAGCACACCCTCGGCGCCACCTTCGGGGATCTCGACGTCGGCCTCGAGCCGGTCCTCCTCATCGACGATGGCGATGATCATGGCGCCGTCGCTCGGCAACTTGTCCGCCAGTGCCTCCTCGAGCCCGCTGTCCACCTTCGTGCGGGTGAACTTGCCGACCACACCACCGACGGCGCCGCCGACCACGACCGAGGCCAACAGCGGCGGGGACAGCAACCCGACGAGCACGCCCACGCTGCCGCCCCACGTCATGCCACGTCGGCCGAGGTGGTCGGCGGTGTGGGTGACCCTCACCTCGCCGTGATCATCGTGGTCGACGAGGATGACCCCGGCGGCGGGGGGGCGTTCACCCACCACCGGGCGACGCACATCGGAGTCGCGAGGAGGCGTACCCGGTGATCGTCCGGGGCCTGCGTGACACCGCACGACGCCCAGCCCGACCGACAAGTCGCCTGGCAGGGCGGCGCGATGGGCACGACTCTTAGGGGTGGGGAACGGGGGGGGGGGGGGGCCGGGGGGGGGGGGGGGGGGGGGGCTGGCGGGGCCGAGTGGGGATCAGCATCGACGGGCCCTCGGAGCTGCACGACCGCTACCGGGTCGACAAGCGGGGCCAGGCGACGTCGGCCAAGGTTCTACGCGGACTCGAACTGCTCCGGGCCCACCGGGTGGACGTCAACGTCCTGTGCACCGTGAACGCGGCCAACCAGTACCACCCGCTGGACGTGTACCGCTATTTCCGCGATGTGCTCGGCATCGAGCACATCCAGTTCATCCCGATCGTCGAGCGCGACAACGACACCGGCTTCCAGGAGGGAGACGTCGTCACCGACCGGTCGGTCGACCCGACGGCCTGGGGCGAGTTCCTCGCGACGATCTTCGACGAGTGGGTCGGGCGCGACGTCGGGAAGGTGTTTGTGCAGATGTTCGACTCGGCCTTGGCCTCGTGGCTGGACCTGCCATCGAGCATGTGCCTGTTCCGGGAAACCTGCGGGGACGCCCTGGCGTTGGAACACAACGGCGACCTGTACTCCTGCGATCACTTTGTGGAACCGGCCCACCTGCTCGGCAACATCGCGACCACCACGATGGTGGAGCTGGTCGCGTCCCCGAAGCAACGGGCCTTCGGGCGGGCCAAAGCCGACACGCTGCCCGCCTACTGCCGCCGGTGCGAGGTGCGCTTCGCCTGCAATGGCGAATGTCCGAAGAACCGCTTCACCCTCTCCCCCGACGGCGAGCCCGGCCTGAACTATCTGTGCGCCGGCTACCGGCACTACTTCAACCACATCGACGGGCCGATGCGCACGATGGCAAACCTGCTGCGCGCCGGTCGCTACGCCGACGAGGTGATGGAGGTACTGCCGGGGGCCTGACTGCCCTCGGCGGAGTGGATCGTCATCCCGAGTCCCTGCCGGTCCGATGCGAGCGCATCGGGGCGCTGCTCAGCAGGGAACGATCGCTCGACCGCGTCCTCGAGCAACTCCCGTTGCCTCACCAACGCAGGGTGGCGTTTGGCGGGCAGGTCGACGATCAGGTCGTCCAGCAGAGCGCGGACCCGTCTTGCGACCTGATACTGACCGGCGCCGAACGCCCTGATCTCGTCGAGGGCCAGCGCGACAAGATCGTCCCAGGTGGGGGTCGGAACGAGCACGCGCACCGCTCCGTGGGGATCGGTCACGACGCCGGTCGACAAGTGCTTGGCGGCGGCGTAGCGCAGCACGTCCGCAATGCGATGGAGGCACTGGACGGCCGTGGTCGGGTCGTTCACCGCCGGTGACAGCGCCTTGATGGCGACGTCGACGAGGAGCCGCAACGTGAACGCCGGATCATCCTCGAGCGTCCGCTCGTCGCCGAACATCAGGGCACCTTTGAGCGGTCGCATCGGCAGGGCTTGGTCGCCGTACACCCGGAGCACCAGGCCACCGGCGGCGATGTGGTCGCCCACCGCCGCACACAGCTCGATCAGCGCGTCGTGGCGCTGAGCGATCCGCAACAGCTCGTCGCGATCGACGGCCACCAGCACGCCGCCCACGTCTGGATTTCGCACCTGCTGCACGGCCGAGCTGGGATCGACGCTCGACGCCGCTTGCTGGGCCGTCGCCACTTCGGTGCTGCTCACCGGATAGACGTCGTCGAACACCCGGCGCGCCTGGCTGTCGATGCGCTGGATGACGTGGCAACCCGGAGGTTGTCCGACGTTCGGGAAATCAGTGCCAGAAACCAGGCGATGCTGGCGGCGGTCAGCACGGTCGCTCCGATCAGCGCACGGTTCGGCACGATGTGGTCGGCGCCGCGACCGCTGAGCGCCGTAGACGTCAGCGCGAACACGAAGGTGGCGATGAAGGTGCCCAGGCTGTGCTTCATGACCGGGTCGTCGCGAAACCAGCGGAGAAAACGGGGCGAGAACTCGCTACTGCCGAACTGGACGACGAGGAGCACCACCGACATGACAAACCCGGTGAAGGTGATCATGCCGCCACCGAGCGCGGCGAGCGCCGCACCCGCGCTGGCCGCGCTCAGGTCGAGCGACGATTCAAGCGGGCTGGCGTGGTCGAAGGCCACAAGCGCGATGCCGGTGCCCAAGGCGACCGCTGCGTACAGACCGGGAATAACCCAGAGGCTGCTCTTGATCCAGTGACGAACCCGTCGGATTCGCCAGCGACTGGACCGTGTTAGGCCCACGTCAGCCGTCCGGGTGGCCGGCGGGCTGAGGGGCGGCGGTGGACGCCTCGGCCTCGTCCTGCTGGTGGAACTCGGCCAGCATGCGCTGCTCCTCCTCGGCCTTGGGAAACATGAACCAGACGAGCACCGCACCGAGCGCCACGGCGATGATGGCGACGCCGTAGGCCCAGTCCTGTCCCTCGACGAAGGACTGCTTGGCCGCTGCGACGATCTGTGAGGAGTACTGCGGGTACTGCTGAGCGATCGCATCGGCCCCGCTAAACGACTTGGTCAGCTGGCTCTGCACGCTGGTGGTCACGCTGCTCGCCTTGGACGATCCGGCGATCGCCGCGGTGGCCGCTGAGGCGTAGCCGGCAGTGAGCAGCACGCCCATCAACGACTGCATGATGGCCCCACCGAGGTCCCGCTGCAGATCGGCGGTGGCCGAGGCCATGCCCGCCTTGGTGACCGGAACCGAGCCGGTGAGTGAGTGCGAGGCCGGGGTCCCGGCGAAGCCCACACCCGCACCGACCAGGGCATACCCGAGCCCGACCGGCCAGTAGGACACCCCGTCCCTCCACAGCACCAACATGATGATGAAGCCGGCCAGGATGGCGGCGTACCCCACCAGCAGCGTGAAGCGCGCACCCTTCGTATCGACAAGTTTGGCCGATTTGGGTGCGATCAGAACCATCGCCACGGCCGCCGGCAGGATGGCGAACCCGGCTTCGACCGTGCTGTAGCCCAGCACGTTCTGCAGGAACTGCTGGCCAATGAACATGGCCCCCATCAGGGCGCCGAAAACGATGATGCCGGCGCAGGCGGCGACCCAGAACGTCCGCCGGCCGGCGACGGCGAGGTCGTAGAGGGGCTGCTTGGAGCGGCGCTCCTGAATCACGAACGCGATCAGCGCGGCGACGGCGAGGACGGCCAGGCCGATCACGAGCGTCCCGGCGTTGGGCACGGCGGCGAAGTTGATCGCCAGGATGAACGCGCCGACGAGGACCGCTGAGAGGATGCCGCCGAGGTGGTCGACCGGATCGTCGGATTCGTTGACGTGGGCGGGCACGACCATGACGACCTTGACCACGCTGACGACGATCAGCGGCAATGTCACCAGGAACACCGAGCCCCACCAGAACGTGGTCAACAGCACCCCGGCGACCAACGGGCCGAGGGCCGAGATGGCCCCACCGAGCGCCGACCACAGTGCGATCGACTTGGTGCGCCCGGCGCCCGTCCACAGCGCTGTGATCAGCGACAGCGTGGTGGGATAGGCCATGCCGGCGGCCAGACCGCCGACCAGGCGAGCGAGTATGAGCACCTGAATGCTGGGCGCCCAGGCCGCCGCCAGGCAGGCCGGAAGCGATGCGACGACGCCGATGAGCAGCATCTGCTTGCGGCCGTAGCGATCGCCCACCGCTCCGAGCCAGAGCACCGACATGGCCAGGCCCAGCGAGTAGGCGATGGCGACCAGGTTGAGCTGGGTTTGCGAGGCGTCGAAGGCCTTGCCGATGTCGGGCAGCGCCACGTTGGCGACGGCCAGCGGCAGGTTGGCCACAGCCGCTGCCAGGATGAGCGCGGTGAGCACCGCGCCGGCCCGCTTCGGGCTGGTGCCCGCTGCGACGGCGGGGGCTGTGGTCGTCATAGAACACTCGTATCGTCACGGTCGGACAGTTCGTCGGCGATCAACTCAGCGATCACCTCGTCTTCACTCAGACGGGACAACGCCACCTCGTAGGCGGCCAGGATCGCCAGCACGATCGCCACCCAGAGCCAGGACGATGCGCCCCACCACAACACCAGCAGCGCCACCACCACGCCGGCGATGCGCAGCGGGTCGCGATGGTTCACCACCCAGGTGGTCGTCGCCGGGTCGGTGCCCCGGTCGTGAGCGGAGGTGGCCACGCCGGTGACCAGGGATGCCGTTCGCCGGCGCAACGCCACCGACCGAGGCCAGGGTGCGGTGAGCGCCGCCAACACGATGAGGATCCCAAAGGCCCAGAGGAGGATCCGCGTGCCATCGAAGAGTCCCTGCAGGATGGCATCGCTGATCGCGCCCACCGCGCCACGGTTGGACGGAACCCGAACCAATGCGAGCAGCTGATCCTGAGCGATGATTGCCGCCCGGCGCATCAGGATCAGGAGGAGCATGTCGACGACCGCCAGCTCGATCAGCGTCCGCCGCCGGTTGATCGACAGCGCCAGGGCCCCGACGGTGGAGAGGGCGAACACCACGGCGGACACCCACACCAGGGTGTCGAAGAGCGCAATCGCGTCCTGCACCTCCTTCAGCTTGCCGTTGTCGTAGATGGTGATCTGCCCGAAGTCCTGGGGGAGGTTGGTGCCGAAGGCCTGGTTGACCTTGTCGATCGCCGCCGTGGGGATCTCGTCGATCGACACGTCGGGGATGTTGATCGTCTTCCCGAACAGTTCCGGCGACACCGCCGTGATCTGCGCCAGCACCTGGTTGATCGCCGGCACCAGGCTGATCGTCACCGACTCGTCGCCGGCGGTGACCCCCTTGGCGTCGCCCCGCAGCACCTGAACCGCCTTGGCGTGCGCCCTGCGGTTCAGCTCGACCCAGAGGCGTTCGAACTGCTTGGTGGCGACCACCTTGTCCACCTGGTCGCCCACGAACGAATCGACCGCGTTGGACAGCGGGACGGCGAGCACTTGGCCCCGTTCGGGCAACGCCTGCTTGATCAGCGCCTCGGGATCGACGAGCTTCATCGTCTCCTCGGTGATCTTGGCGCTGAGCGCCGCCTGCACCTCGGGGTTGTCGATCAGCGGCCCCGTGTGCGCCACCCAGACGTCGGTGTCGAGGAGGCTGCGCTTGGCCCACACCCCGATGCCGCCCGAGAGGAAGGAGATGCATGAGACGAACACCAACACGACGGCGGTGGTGCGGCGGACCAGCCGACGCGACGGCGGCTTGCCGCGTAGGTCGGCCATCTCGGCCCGCGCTGCGTCTCGCTCGGCGCGAGCGGCATCGCGTTCGGCGCGGGCAAGCTCGAGTTCGGTGGAGAGGTCCTGATGCGGCGTCTCGGGTGTCGGCATGTCGCTCTGTTTCCTTCGGCGGTGCAGCCATGGTGCCCGACACTCCGTGGATTGTCCTCACCCAATCGGGATGAACGGTCTCACTAGGATCTGCGGATGGTGCGGCCCTCCCCCACCCCGGCCGAGATGCCGGGTCGACTGGTGATCTTTGGTGCGGCCCAGGGCATGGGGCGCTGGCTGGCCGAGCAGGTGTTTGCCGCGGCGCCGTTCGAGCTGGTGCTCGTCGACGTATCGCATCACGTCTTTGAGCATCCCGGCGATCGGCCGTGGGGTCGGCCGCCACTGCGGCTGAAGGTCGCCTACGAGGCAGGCCGCCCGGTGTTCACCGACGGCGACGGCGCCGCAGCGCAGTCGCCCCTCGATCCGCCCGGCTCGGGCCGACTGGCGCTGTGCCTGGCCGTACCGGCCGATGCGGTCGACACTATTGCGTCGGTCGTGCTGCCGCAGCTGGAGCCGGGCAGCATCGTGTTTGATGTGACGTCGTCGAAAAACCAGCCGCTCGCTGCGCTGCGGGCGCAGCGGGACGACCTGGCCGTCTTCGGTACCCACCCGCTGTTTGGCCCCCGCGTGGCGGGACCGGCCGGGCAGAGCGCCGTCGTATGTCCCGACCCCGACGACGTCGCTGCACACCGCTGGCTGAGCGACCTGTTCACCGAGGCCGGTATCACCGTGCAGGAGGTGTCGGCCGCCGAGCACGACCGGGCGATGAGCTGGGTGCAGGCGCTGACCCACCAGGTGCTGATCGTGTTCGCCGGGCTGGTGAGCCGCTCCGAGCCGGGCATGGACGAGCTGTGGCGCTTTCGTACCCCGGTCTTCGAGGCGCTGGCCGGCCTGGCCGGCCGCGTGCTGACGCCCAGCCAGGATGCGACAATCGCCGCCATCCAGTCCGGGGTCGACGGAGCGGGTCGGGCCGACGACCTGGCCGAGGCGGTCGACGCGCTTCGTCAGGCGCTGGCCAGCGGCGACCCGGCCGACACCGCCGGGTTCATCGCCTGGGCGCGCGAGGGGCTGCGCGCCGTCGACCTCACCCGGCTTCAGGCGACCGCCGAGGACGCGGTTGCGGCGGTTCAGGCACTGCGCTCCGATCTGGCCGCCGCACGGGCCGACGGCCACGTCGTGGGCCTGACCCCGAGGGAAGGCTCCGATCGGCGCCCCCACATCGGAACGGTGGTGTCGGTGGACAGCACCGAGGTGCGGCTGCTCGACGTGGTGCTCGGCCCCGACGACCGGGCGGTCCTGGTGACCGATGCCGCCGGCCAGCGACGGGCGGCCAAGTTGGGGATCGGCGGCAAACCTCGCCCGGTTGCCCTCGCCCTCTCCGGCCACCGTCTGCTGGCCGACGCCGAGCTGGAGCGGTGGCTTGCCGGTCACCTGGCCACGCTGGAACGCGATGTGCGGGTGCTGGTGCCGCCGTCGCTCAACGGCGACGAACTGGGCCGCATGCTGGCGGCGCTCGTGCCCGGACTGAGCGGGGCGGTGCCGGTGGCCGACCGCTGGTTTCGGGGCGACCGCGAGCTGATCCTGCGCCTGAGCATCCGCGCCGATGGCGATCCGGCACACGTTCGAGACGCGGTGATCGCCCAGGTCGAGGCGCTGGTCACCCCGCCGGCGCCGATCGGCACCGAGGTGATTGCCTACCTGGGTCCGCCGGGCACGTTCACCGAGCAGGCCGCCCGGGCACTGGGCGCCGAAGCGGTCGGCGACGGCGCAGCGCTGGTGGCTGCGCCGTCGGTGGGCGAGGCGCTCGACCGCCTCTCCGACCATCAGGCGGACTGGGCGGTCATCCCGGTGACCAACACGCTGTCCGGTGGTGTCCGGCCCGCCCTCGAGGCGCTGGCCGCGCGCAGCGCCGAGTTGGCGGTGGCCGGCAGCCACCAGGTGGCGGTCAACTTCACCGCCTGGGTGCATCCCGACGACCTGACGGTGGCCGGATTTGAGGGGGTCGTCAGCCACGAGCAGGCGCTGGCCCAGTGCGGCACGTACCTGGCAACGCTGGGCGTCCCCACCCGATCGGTCGATTCCACCGCCGAGGCCTGCCGGGTCGTCGCAGACCGTGACGCACCGGGATGGGTGGCGCTGGCCGGGCCCACCACCGGGGCTCGGTACGGGCTGGTCCCGTTGGCCGAACAGGTGGCCGACAGCACCGACAGCGTCACCACGTTCGTGCTGGTTCGGAGGATGGCACCGGGTGTCGGGCGCAGCGATGACCGAGTCGTCGAGGTCAACTTGCGTGATCCGTCGATCCGGCTGCCGAAGCTGTCGCCGCATGAACCCCCGGCACCTCTGGTGGCGACGAGTTAGCGGCCTTTGGCCAGGGCTCATCTTTCGCAGGCGATCACATGGGCCATGGCGGCACACACCTCGCCCCATCGCTCCGGACGAATGCGGCCGGCGAGGCCGAGGAGCTCTCGACGATCGACGAGTTGCACGTTGTCAAGGTTGGCCGCGCTGCCGTCATCGACGCCGTCGCCTTGCCCGAGCAGCACCTCGCAGTGAATCCCTCGAACACGAGTGGTAATCGGAGCCACCAGCACTCTGGACAATCGTGGCGCAACCCAGCCTCGTGTGAGGATCAGAACGGGTCGCACCTTGTCCCGCTCGAGATCGGCCCACCAGATCTGACCGTGGCCGACGACGGTCACGAAGCGCGCCGCTCGCGTTCCGCCCGACGCTCCTCGGCAAGACGCTGAATTTGAGCGGGAACAGCACCGTCGTAGGGCAACGCGCCCTCCGGATCGCCGGGGTGGTCACCCACCCTCAGGTCCGCGTCGGTTTCGTACGGGAAACGGTCGAGCAACGAGAGTTCCGCTTCGATCACCAACCGTTGGAGGAGCAACTCCAGAGCGCGGTCGAAAAGCTCCGAATCCCGCAGGCCCGATCGGGTCCGCGCATCTTCGAGCCGATCGGCGTCGACCGTGGTGGAGATCCGCGTGCGTGCCATGCCACGAAACGTAGCATGGACCAAAAACGTGCAGTCGGCGGCTAGTCGGCCAGTTGGTCGAGGGCGGCGAGCACGCGGGCGGTCTCGATGGCGGCCATCGCCGCGTCGAAGCCCTTATTGCCAGCCTTGGTGCCGGCCCGCTCGATCGCCTGGTCGATGTTCTCGGTCATCAGCACCTCGAAGATCACCGGCACGCCGGTGTCGGCCGCCGCCCGGGCGATCCCCGCCGCCGCCTGGCCGGCGACGTGCTCGTAATGGTCGGTCGAGCCCTTGATCACCGCGCCGAGCGTGATCACCGCATCGAAGGCGCCGGACTGGGCGCAGCGACGCGCTGCCACCGGAATCTCGAAGGCGCCCGGCACCATCACGACGGTGATGTCGTCCTCGTCGACGCCGTGGCGGACCAGACCGTCGCGGGCGCCCTCCAACAGACGGGAGGTGATCAGGTCGTTGAAACGACCGGCGACGATGCCGATCCTCAGGCCGGTGCCGTCGAGGTTTCCTTCGATCACGTTCATGGGGTCTCCACTTCGTCGTCCAAACCGGGGAGCAGATGGCCCATCAGCTCCCGCTTGGTCTGTAGGTAGCGCAGGTTCTCGGGGTTGGGCACCGACTCGATCGGCACCCGCTCGGTGATCTCCAGCCCGAAGCCGTCGAGCCCGCCGTACTTGGCCGGGTTGTTGGTCATCAACCGCATGGTGGTGATGCCCAGGTCATTGAGGATCTGCGAGCCGATGCCGTACTCGCGGGAGTCGACCGGCAGGCCCAGCGCCTCGTTGGCCTCGACGGTGTCGAGGCCCTCGTCCTGGAGCGAGTAGGCCCGGATCTTGTGCCCGATGCCGATGCCGCGCCCCTCGTGGCCACGCAGGTAGACGACGACGCCCAGGCCGTCCTCGGCGATCTGGGCCATGGCGGCGTCGAGCTGGACACCGCAATCGCAGCGCAGGCTGCCGAACACGTCGCCGGTGAGGCACTCGGAGTGCACGCGCACCAACACGTTCTGCTCACCGGACACGGCGCCGCGCACCAGCGCAACGTGCTGTTGACCGTCGAGCACCGACTCGTACGCGAAGCAGGTGAAGTCGCCCCACACGGTGGGGATGCGGGCCTCCGCAACCCGGCGGACCAGCTTCTCGTTCTGTCGGCGGTAGCGGATCAGCTGCGCGATCGACACCATCAACAGGTCGTGCTCGGCGCAGAACTTCTCCAGGTCGGGCACCCGGGACATCGTGCCGTCGTCGTTGACGATCTCGCACAGCACGCCTGCCGGATACATCCCGGCCATGCGGGCCAGGTCGACGGCCGCCTCGGTGTGGCCGGCGCGCTTGAGTACCCCGCCCTCGGCGTAGCGCAGCGGGAAGATGTGGCCGGGCCGGGACAGGTCGGCCGGACGGCTGGCGGGATCGATCAGCGTGGCGATCGTTTTGGAACGGTCGGCGGCCGAGATGCCGGTGGTGACACCCTCGATCGCATCGACGGTGTAGGTGAAGGCGGTGCGCTGGCTCTCGGTGTTGTTGTCGCGCACCATCAAGGGAATGTCGAGCTCGTCGAGGCGGTCACCGGTGACCGACACGCAGATCACCCCCGAGGTGTGGCGGACGAAGAAGGCGAGCGCCTCGGGCGTGGCCGCCTCGGCGGCGATGATCAGGTCGCCCTCGTTCTCGCGGTCCTCATCGTCGACGACAACGACGACCTCACCGCGGGCGATCGCAGCGATCGCCTCGGGCACCGTGCAGAATGTCGTCGCCTCGCCCCTTTCGGCTGTGGCTTCACTCATCGTCGCTCCTGTCGGTTGCATGCTGCTGGTCGGGGGTTCCGCCCAACATCGAT
Source organism: Candidatus Microthrix subdominans (assembly GCA_016719385.1). NCBI lineage: Bacteria > Bacillati > Actinomycetota > Acidimicrobiia > Acidimicrobiales > Microthrixaceae > Candidatus Neomicrothrix > Candidatus Neomicrothrix subdominans. The sequence continues at coordinate 90,066 of JADJZA010000009.1, forward strand.
TCCACGTACTTGGCCACCACGTCAACCTCCAGGTTCACCCGCTCCCCCACCCCGCGCCGACCCAGGTTGGTGACCTCGGCGGTGTGCGGGATGACCGCCACGGTGAACGAGGTGTCATCGAGCGACGCCACGGTGAGGCTGACGCCGTCGACGGTCACCGAGCCCTTCTCGACCAGGTACCGCTGGAGCCCGTCGGGGATGGCCACCCGAAGGTCGGGCACCGGCTCGAGCACCTCGGCGACCGCGTCGACGTGGCCCTGCACCAGGTGACCGCCGAGGCGGTCGGACAGACGGAGAGGCCGCTCGAGGTTGACCGGGTCGCCCACAGCCAGGTCGCCCAGGTTGGTGCGCCGTTCGGTCTCGTCCGACACGTCGGCCTCCCACCAGCCGTCGCCCTGGGCGACGACGGTCAGACAACACCCGTTGACGGCGATCGAGTCGCCCAGCCGGGCATCCTCGATCACCGTGTCGGCGGCGATCCGCACCCGTTGGCCGCGCTGGGAGTGCAGCCGGCCAAGCTCCTCGACGATTCCGGTGAACATCGCTTCAGTGCTCCAGGTGATCGGTGACATGGTCGGCCTCAGCCGGCTTCTCGGGCGGCCGGGCGGCCAGTTCGATGCGCACGTCGTCGCCCAGGCGGTCGACCGAGATCAGCTCACCCCGCCAAACGTCGCCCATGCTCCACGCCCCCGGCCCGGAGAACAGGCTGCGGGCGTCATCGCCGCCGAAGAGCGCCGGAGCGAAGTACAGGACGTATCGGTCGACCAGTCCGGCCCGGTGAAATGCCCCGGCCACCGCAGCCCCGCCCTCGATCAGCACCTGGACCATGCCCCGCTCGGCCAGATCGACGAGCACGTCCTCCGGGTCCCCGGACAGCTCGAGGCAGGGGTGGATCAGGGCGCCCTCGGGCGCCGTGCCCAAGACGACCCGAACCGGGTTGTAGTCCTCGGGATGGGCGCCGGTGGGCGGCTGCCAGTCGCGAACGGTCAGGTTGGGGTCGTCGTTACGGACCGTCTGGGCGCCGACGATGATGGCGTCACTTTCGGCTCGCAGGCGGTGACCGTCGCTGCGGGAGGCGGGGCCCGTGATCCACTTGGAGCTGCCGTCGGGAGCGGCGGTGTAGCCGTCGAGGGACGCCGCCAGCTTGAGCACGACGAAGGGCCGGCCGGTGCGGCGCTGGTGCAGGTAGGGGGCCAGCTGGGCCTCCACCTTGTCGGCGACCACGCCGACGTCGACCGTGATGCCCGCAGCCCGGAGTGCCTCCACGCCGGTGCCGTCGGTGCGGGGGTCGGGGTCGAGCACGCCGACGACGATCCGGGCCAGGCCCGCTGCGATGATGGCCTCGGTGCACGGCGGCGTGCGGCCGTGATGGGCGCACGGCTCGAGGGTGACGTACATCGTGGCACCGGCGGCGCGGTCGCCGGCCCGCTCGATCGCCACTTTCTCGGCGTGGGCCTGGCCCGGTGCACGGGTGGCGCCGGTGATCAGCTCGCCGTCGGCGGTCACCAGGATCGCACCCACCCACGGGTTGGGTGTGGCCACCCAGCGCGCGTCGGCGCCGGCGGCGATCGCCCGCTGCATCAGCTCCCGATCCCGGGTGGTGGTGATGATGTCGATCTCGGCCCTACTGATCGGGGGTCGGGTGCGGATCCCGCTTCCCGCCGAGGAGCGCGAGCGCGTGGGGGACGACGTCGAGGACCGACTCGAGGGTCTCGACCGCGCCGCCGGGCGAGCCGGGCAGGTTGAGGATCAACGATCGACCCCGAACGCCGGCCACACCGCGCGACAGGCGGTTGAGTGGCGACGCGGTGGCCATGGCGGTCGTCAGCCCGGGGGCCGGCTTGTCGAGGATGCGGCGGGTGCCTTCCGGGGTGTCATCCCGAGGACCGAATCCGGTGCCGCCGGTCGTGGCGATGAGACCGACGAAGTTGAGGGCCATGTAGGAAAGCGTGTTGGAGACGTTGTCGACGCCGTCGGAGATGGTGCGATGCTCGATCACCTCGAAGCCGGCGGCCTCCAGGTGCGACACCAAGCCCGCGCCCGAGGAATCCTTGCGGACGCCGGCCATCACCCCGTCGGACACGGTGAGCACCTTCGCCTGCTGCTTGTGCTCGGTTGCGTCGGTCGTCCCGGCGTCGCCAGTCATCTGTCTCCTTGCCATCTCGGGCCATAGCGGCCGCGTTGGATGTTAGTGCTGGGGTGCCCGGTGCAGGGTAGCCAGGGCCATGCCGTCGGTGCCTTCACGCTGGGGCAACAGAATCGACACCGGGCCGTCGCTCTCCCAGGGGCCTTCCAGCGGCGCGTCGGCGCCAAACTCGGGGTGGTCGTCGAGGAACGCTTCGACCACGTCGACGCTCTCGGCCCGGGTGAGGGTGCAGACGCTGTAGGTGAGGGTGCCGCCCGGCTTGACCAGCGGCGCCGCCGCCTCGAGCAGGCGGCGCTGCAGCTTGGCCAGGTTGGCCGGATCCTCGGGGGCCACCCGCCAGCGCAGGTCGGGACGGCGGTGCATGACCCCCAGCCCGGAACAGGGCGCATCGACGAGCACGCGGTCGGCGCTGCGGTTGCGCAGGGGCGGTGACGTGGCGTCGGCGCGCACCGCATGCACGTCCGAGCCCAGCCTGGCGGCGTTCTCGACGACCAGATCGACCCGGTGGGCGACCAGATCGGCGGCGATGACCGTGGCACCGGAGGCCGCCATGCCGGTCGCTTTGCCGCCGGGGGCGGCGCACACGTCGACGACGAGCTCACCCGGGAGGGCACCGACCGCATCGGTCACCCAGGTCGACGCCCGGTCCTGGGTGTAGCCGTCGGCTCGCACGGTGGGCGCCACCGGCCGGTTCATCGCCTCCAAGGCCTCCTCGGCCACATCGCGACCGAGGTCGGTTTCAAGTCGTTCGACGATCCAGTCCGGATAGGACAGCTCTTCGCCCAGGCTGCGCCACCGGGGCGGGTCGGACCGCACCACGTTGCGCAGCACGGCGTTGACCAGGCCCCGCCACCGCTTGGGCACGGCGCCAACCGTCGTGTTGAGCGCGGCGTGGTCGGGAAACCCCACCTCCAGCTGGTAGGCGCCCAGGCGCAGAGCCCGCACCGCCACGTCGGCGGGTCGGCGGTCGAGGAACGGGTCGATGATCGCGTCCAGGCGCCGTCGTTGCCGCACGGTGCCGTAGGTCAGCTCGGTGACCAGGCGCCGGTCGGCGTCGCCCAGGTCGCAGCGGTCGAGGGCCCGGGGCACGACCAGGTTGGCCCACGCGCCGTCATCCTCGATGCGGGCGAGCAGGTCGAGCGCCAGGCGCCGGGGCGCCACGCCCGGTACCTCTGCGCCCTTCGCCGGGCGGTGGGCAGTTCGGTTGGCAGCGCGTCGTTCAGCCACCGAGGCGCTCCCCCGGCTCGGGGCGCAGGCCGCGCAGGAACTCGGTGGCGTCCTGGCGGGCCCGACCGGCCAGCTGCACTTCGACCAGGCGCAGGCCCCCGCAGGCGGTGCCGACGATGTCGGCGTCGAGCACGCCGGGCGGTGGAATCTCGGCCGCGGAGGGTGCGACGATCTCGGCCCGCCACACCTTCAGCCGCTCGCCACGCAGTGTGGTCCATGCCCCGCCGACCCGCACCCGACGGTCGAGCTCGATCGCGGGGGCCTCGTCGAAGCGCAGTTCGAGATCGTCGCCCGTGATCTTGGTGGCGTAGGTGGTGGTCCCCGATTGCGGGCGGGGATCGGTCAACCCGGAACCGAGGGTGTCGATCAGCAGCTCGGCGCCTCGAGCGCTCAGCTCGGTCCGTAGCTCGGCGGCAGTGCTGGTCGGAGCGATCGGCACGGCGACCTCGGCGTAGACCGGCCCGGTGTCGAGGCCCTCCTCGACACCCATCACCGCCACCCCGGTGGCATCGTCGCCGGCGAGGAGTGCCCGCTCGACCGGGGCGGCACCCCGCCATCGGGGCAGCAACGAGAAGTGCAGGTTGACCATCGGCAGCGCTTCGAGCAGCGGCCGGCGCAGGATCTGTCCGTAGGCGACGACAACGCCCAGGTCGGCGCCGTCCTCGGCCGCTGTGGCCGCATCGGTCAGGTCGTCGGTCACCTTCAGGCCCAGCCGAAGCGCTGCCGCCTTGACCGGGGTCGGCGTCGGCGAGCCCCGCCGGCTGCGCCGTCGGTCGGGAGCGCTGACGACCAGATCGACCCGATGGCCGGCGGCGATGAGCGCCTCGAGGGGCGCCACCGCCTCGGCGGGCGAGCCGAAGTAGACGATGCTGGTCGGCCGGGTCGGGGGCGGAGGAAGGGGCTGGGCGTCGCTCACCGACTCCCGCCGAAGAGGGCGTCGCTGCCCAGCCGCTTCCTGGATCGGTCGGGCAGCTCGTCGGGGCCGCGCTCCCCCATCATCATCTCGCGCACCTGCTTCTTGGCCATCTTGCGCTGATCGGCCTCGAGATGGTCGAGCAGCAGCACGCCGTCGAGGTGATCGAGCTCGTGTTGGATCAGGCGGGCGGCGAGCTCGTCGGCCTCCCAGTCGACCTCGTTGCCGTCGAGGTCGATCCCCCGCACGTGGACCTGCCTGGGGCGGGCGATCTCGAAGTAGAGTCCGGGTACCGAGAGACAGCCCTCGTCGAAGAGCCATTCGCCGTCCGACTCGACGATCTCGGGGTTGATCAGGGCCTTTGGACCGCCGTCGTCACCGAGGTCATAGACAAAAAAGCGCTGCTTGATGCCCACCTGTGGGGCGGCCAGACCGAGGCCGGGCGCGGCGTACATCGTCTCGGCCATGTCCGCCGCCAGGCGAACCAGGCGTTCGTCGATGTCATCGACCACCTCGGCGCGCTGGCGCAGTACCGGGTCGCCGACGATGCGGATGCGTGACGCAGTCATGGTCCCAGCGTACCGCCGGGGGCCGGCTCCTCGAAGATCACCGGCCTACACTCCGCCGGTGGATCAGCAGTATTTCAGCGCCCAACCGAGCTCCAAGCGGCGCACCCGGCAGATCGAGGTGACGCTCGACGGTGAGACGCTGACCTTCCAGACCGATTCCGGGGTGTTTTCGCCCGGTCGCCTGGACCTGGGGTCGGCCACGCTGTTGCGGCTGGCACCGCCACCCCCGCCCGACGCCGCCGTGCTGGTCGACCTCGGGGCCGGCTGGGGGCCGCTGAGCGTGGCACTGGCGCGTCGCACCCCGACCGGCACCGTGTGGGCGGTCGAGCCCAACGATCGGGCGCGCGAGCTGTGTGCGATCAACGCCCAACGGTTGGCACCCGGGCGGATCCGCACCGTCGGCCCCGACGGAGGTCCCGATGCCCCGATCGACCTGTTGTGGTCCAACCCACCGGTGCGCATCGGCAAGGCCGAGCTCTATCCGCTGCTCGAGTCGTGGCTGGACCGCCTGGCGCCCGACGGCCGGGCGGTGTTCGTCATGAGCAAGAACCTGGGTGGTGACTCGTTGCACCGTCATCTGGAGGACCGGGGGCATCCGGTGGAGCGCCTGGGTTCCAAGGCCGGCTACCGGGTGCTGTCGATCGAACCACGCCGGTAGTCGGACCCGTTACAGGCGCAGCGGGTCGACCCGGAGGCGCAGGCGCCCGGGTGGGCGTTCGACCTGGTCGAGCAACGCGCTCAGCTGTTGCCAGCCGGGGGCGCGCAGCAGCCACCGTCCGTCCTCGGGGTTGAGCAGCTGGGCATCGGGCACGTCGTCAAGCAACGGGGTGAGCCGTTCGACGTAGGCGGGAGCGGCCTGGCCGGCGATCTCGGCGACCGAGCCGAACGGTGGGTAGGCGAGTAGCTGGCGACGCGATCGTTCGGCGGCGACGGCCCGGTCGGGGTCGGCGAGCACGGCGGCGTGCAGTACCGGATGCTCGGGCTCGCGGGTGGGGACGATCACCCGGCCCCCGCCGGCGCGGGGCCCGACCAGTCGGGCCGCCCGGGCCAGCAAGGCCAGCGCCTGCTCGGCCGCCCGGTAGCGGGGCGCCAACAGCTCCTGATCGAAGTCCAAGAACACCACCAGGTCGGCGCTGCCGGCGCGGTGCAGCACGGCCTCGGTGCCAACCACCGGGCCCCGGTCGGGCAGCTTGTCGCGTCCGCCGGAGGCGCCGGTCGCCTCGGCCACGTCGACGCCGAGCAGGGCTGAGGCCTCCTCGACCACACGGCTGACCCCCAGGCGCAGGTTGGCGAAGGCGGTGCCCCGACAGGCGAGGCACACCTCCGGGCGTTCGTGGGCGCAGCGGGGGCAGGTGAAGATCCCCGTTTTGAGCCGGCTGACCGCAGCGTCGCAACGCTCGCAGGTGGCGGTCGCCGAGCAGTTGCGACAGATCGACAACCGTGAGCGACCGGTGCGGTTGAGGACGAACACCGGGCGATGGGCGGCCCGCGCCGCGGCGACGATCCGAGGGTGGAACAGGCCACCCCGGGGGTCCTCGGCCCGGAGGTCGATCAGGTCGATCGGCGGCCACCCCGCCCGTTCGGCGCTTCGCGACAGCGACAGCACCGGCCCGAGGGCCACCGCTTCCTGGCTGGGCACCGGCGAGATCAACAGCAGGGGCACCCCCAGACGGGCGCACCGCTCGACGAGCACCTCGCGGGCGTGCCAGCTGGGCGAGCCCTCCTCCTGGAGCGACTCGTCGTGTTCGTCGACGATGACGACCACCCCCAGGTCGCCCTGGGGCGAAAACGCCGCCGCCCGGGTGCCGACCACCGTCGATCCCCCGGCTTTCGCTGCGGCCCAGGCCCGGTCGTAGGGCACCGCCGTGACGCCGGCCCGACGCAACGCCCGGGTCAGCTGGGCTGCCTGGGCGTGCTCGGGCACGACGACCAGGCCCGGACCCTGCTCCCACCGCTGCGCCAGCCCAGCGAGGACGGCGCCCAGGGGGTCGGCGGCGGGCGCCAGCCGCAGCGTGGCCACCGGATGCTCGAGTGCTGCGGCCACCGCATCGACGACCTCCGCATCGGGGGCGGTCGGGGGCGGACCGGCGGGTGCCGGGTCGGGCAGGGCCGGCACCGCCCGGTGCGGGCTGGCGGTGGTGAGAAACGTTGCCAGGCGTCCGGCCCAGCGCCGTGCCGCCCAGCGGCACAGGTCGATCACCTCGGCCGGCGGCCCGTGACCGGTGATCTTGCGGATCGGTTGGAGGGTCACGCCGTCGGGCGGGGTGACGTCGCACTCGAGCACCCAGCCGCCCACCGGGCGCCCCGCCAGCGCGACGCGCACCATCGAGCCCACCTCGAGTGGGCCGTCGGTCGCGTCGGGGACCGAATAGTCGAACGCCCGCCCGATGCGAGCCGGCTCGGGCAGTACCCGAACGAGCCGCCCCTCGGGCGGGGGGCCGGGCTCAGCCGGCAGAGGGGTGGCGGGCGGGTCCGGGAGCCGAGCCCGCTCCCTCTGGCTCCCCGGGCAACCCAGCCTCCGGCTCCCCGAAGGGCAGCCGGGGCTCGTCCGGGTTGGGTGTGGACCTCGAGCTCAGAGCCCCAGGGCCGAACGGAGGTCGTCCGCCCGGTTGGTCAGCTCCCAGGTGAACCCGGGACCGGTCCGGCCGAAGTGGCCGTAGGCGGCCGTCGGGCGGTAGATCGGGCGTCGCAGGTCGAGGTCGCGCACGATCGCAGCGGGGCGCAGGTCGAACACGTCGCGCACGGCGGCCTCGATCTTCGAGTTCTCGACCGTCTCGGTACCGAAGGTCTCGACGAAGATCGAGATCGGGTGCGCCATGCCGATGGCGTAGGCCACCTGCACCTCGCAGCGGGTGGCGGCGCCGGAGGCGACGACGTTCTTGGCCACCCAGCGGGTGGCGTAGGCGGCGGAACGGTCGACCTTGGAGGGGTCCTTGCCCGAGAAGGCGCCGCCGCCGTGGCGGGCCGAGCCGCCGTAGGTGTCGACGATGATCTTGCGGCCGGTCAGGCCGGCGTCGCCCACCGGGCCGCCGATGACGAAGCGACCGGTCGGGTTGACGTAGACGTCGAAGTCGTCGTTGGCGAAGCGCTCCGGGATCGTCGGCCGGATCACCGACTCGATCAGGTCCGGGCGGATGTCGGCGTCGCGGTCGACGCCCTCGTTGTGCTGGGTGGAGATCAGCACGGCCTTGAGCCCGACCGGCTTGCCATCCTCGTACTCGAAGGTCACCTGGGTCTTGGCGTCCGGACGCAGGTAGGGAATCGTGCCCGCCTTGCGGACCTCGGCCATCCGCTCGGCCAGGCGGTGGGCCGTGTGGATCGGCAGCGGCATCAGCTCCGGGGTCTCGTCGCAGGCGTAGCCGAACATCATGCCCTGGTCGCCGGCGCCCTGCTGGTCGAGCTGGTCCTCTTCGCCGGAGGTGCCCGAACGCACCTCTTCGGAGTCGTCGACGCCCTGAGCGATGTCGACCGACTGCTCATCGATGGCGACGAGCACGCCGCAGGTGGAGCCGTCGTAGCCGACGTCCTCGCGGTCGTAGCCGATGTCGCGGATCGTCTGGCGCACGATCGACTGGATGTCGACGTAGGCCTTGGTGGAGATTTCGCCGGCGACGATCGCCAGGCCGGTGGTCACCATCGTCTCGCAGGCCACCCGGGAGTCGGGATCCTGCTCGAGCAGGGCGTCGAGCACCGAGTCCGAGATCTGGTCGGCCATCTTGTCGGGATGACCTTCGGTCACCGACTCCGACGTAAATGTCCACTTGGCCACGTTGAGCTCCTCAAGGGTTGAAAATCGCGAATTGGTTGAAGGGGGATGAATGGTAGGTGACGGTCGCCACCGAGATGGAAGCGGCCGGGTCTCGTCAGAGGACGCGAGGGCTTAGGACGACGCAGCGCGTGCGGCGGCCAGCGCTCCGGCGCATTCGAGCACCCGCGCTGCCACCGCCGACTTGTCGGTCAGCGGCACGCTGATCCGCTCGCCGGAGTGGCCGAGGATGAGCACCTCGTTGGTGTCGTGGCCGAACCCCACCCCGGGGGCACCGACGTCGTTGACGACGAGCAGGTCGGCGCCCTTGCGCTCGAGTTTGGCGGCTGCGTTGGCCTCGACATCGTCGGTCTCCGCCGCAAAGCCGACCAGCACCTGCGACGCAGGCTTGCGGCGTCCCAGCTCGGCGAGGATGTCCTGGGTGGGGACCAGCTCGATGCTCGGCGCCCCATCGGCCTTTTTCAGCTTGCGGTCGGCGACAGCGGCGGGGGTGAAGTCGGCGACAGCGGCGGCCATGATCACGAGGTCCATGCTTGGGGCAGCCTCGAGCACCGCGTCGGCCATCTCGGCGGCCGACGTCACCTGTCGCCGTTCGATTGCCGGTGATGTCGGGAGCTCGGAGGTGGTCACCAGCGTGACCGCCGCGCCGAGCTGGGCGGCCTCCTCGGCCAGTGCATGGCCCTGCTTGCCGGTCGAGCGGTTGCCGAGGTAGCGCACCGGGTCGATCGCCTCACGGGTTCCCCCGGCCGATACGAGCACCCGTCGGCCGCGCCATCCCATGCCTGCATCGCCGCTTGCGGCGGGAAGCGGGCGGGCCCCGGCGGGAAGGGCGGCGGGTTCGGAGCCGGCGGTGAGCAACTCGATCGCCCGGTCGACGATGCGCTCCGGGCCGGCCAGCCGCCCTTCGCCGACGTCACCACCGGCCAGACGCCCCGACTCGGGATCGACGATGACGACGCCACGGCGGCGCAGCACCGCCAGGTTGTCGACGACCGACGGATGGCGCCACATCTCGGTGTGCATCGCCGGCGCCACCATCACCGGCGCCTCGGTGGCGAGCAGCGTGGCGACCAGCAGGTCGTCGGAGCGTCCCGTCGTCAGGTCGGACAGCACCCGTGCCGTGGCCGGGGCGACCAGCACCAGGTCGGTGCGCTGGCCCAGGCGGGTATGGGGAATGGGATGGGGCCCGTCGAACAGCGAGCTCTGGGCGGGCTCGGAGGCGAGCGCCGAGAACGTGGCCGCCCCCACGAAGCGCTGGGCGCCCTCGGTGAGCACCGGGGCGACGTAGGCCCCGGCATCGATCAGGCGGCGGCATACCTCGATCGCCTTGTAGGCGGCGATGCCACCGGTGACGCCAAGGACGATGTGGCGACCGGCGAGCGGGCCGTCCCCCTCGGTCGCCCCGGTGGCATTCATCGGCGTTCAATCACCTTGGTGGTTCAGCCCGCGGTCGGGTCGTCGGAGTCGTCGGAGGCGTCGCCCGGGTGCACCACGTGGCCCTCATCGTCCAGCTGGACGCCGGCGGGGTTGTCGCGCCCGGGGGCGTTCACCGGCAGGATCTTGTCCGCAGCGATCTCCTCGAAGGCGATCGAGAGCGGCTTAGAGGCATTCGACGCCACCTGCGGCGGGATCGCTCCGCCGGAGGTACGGCCCAGCTGATGCACGTAGTCGTTGATCTGACGCGCACGACGGGCGGCGAGCGTCACCAGCGAGAACTTGGATCCCGCCCGGTCGAGAAGACCTTCCACCTGGGGCTCGATCATCGTGTCGTGGCGGGTGTTCATCGGTGCTGGGGGCTCCTCGTGTGCGGATGGCGGCGCCTGGCGAACGCGCAGCGAACCAGCATAGCGCAGTGGACCGGGTCACAGCCCCGGCCGACGACCGGTGGATCGGGCTACGCCGGGGCCGGGCCGCCCGGTGATCGGCGGGCTCGACGGGCCGATTCGATCAGCGCCTGCAACTCGTCGACCGTCGCCTCGACGTCATCGTTGATCACGACGATGGCATCCATCGCCAGGGCCGCCGCCACCTCTTCATCGGCCTTGATCAGCCGCTGCGCGATGCGCTCGGGGTCGTCGCCACGGCCGCGGAGGCGGGCCTCCTGCTCCACGCGACTGGGTGTATCGATGAACACGCACAGCGCGTCGTCCCAGCGTTCGCGCAGCGCCGTGGCTCCGGCGACGTCTATCTCGAAGACAACGTCGCATCCCGGTGGCGGATCGGGTACCGGGGAACCCTGGCAGTAGTCGAGAAACTCGACCCATTCGAGAAACCCCCCGGAATCGGCGTGGGCGACGAACTCCTCGGTCGTCGCCCACCGGTACGCATCCTCCGCCTCGCCCGGCCGGGGAGCACGGGTGGTCCAGGAGCGGCTGAGCCACAGGCGGGGATCCCGCTCGAGGAGCCGGTGCACCACCGTGCCTTTGCCGACGCCGCCAGGACCGGAGATCACGATGATCAGGCCCGGCTGGTCGGGCTGGGTTGCGTCGATACCGGCCGAGTCGGGTAGGGCCGTGGCGTCGGGCGCAGCCGGGTCGGCGAACACCGCCTCCAAGCGCCGGCGCAGCCGGTCGTCGAGTTCGCCGAGGGTGATCGACTGCGGAAGGCCGAGAGCGTCGAGGGCCCGCCGGGTGAGCACCTTCTTGGCGCCGGGTCGGGCCTCGAGCGCCACCAGCAGCTTCAGCTCGGCCGCCGCCGGGTCTCGATCCGCCTCGAGCCAGAGCCGGTCCAGGGTGAGCGTGCCGTCGGCCAGCCGGTCGAGCAGCCCCTGCCAGCGTCGCCGTGTGGAGGCAACCCAGTCGTGGGCCCGAGCGCGGTCGGCGCTCAACGGAGGGCGAGGGTCGCTCGGACCTCGTCGGCGATCGATGCCGACGCCGCAACCGGGTCGTCCGCCTGGGTGACCGCCCGCCCGACGACCAACAGGTCGGCCCCGGCGGAGATGGCCTCGCCGGGGGTGGCCGGGCGCGCCTGGTCGTGGGTGTCGCCGCCGGCGCTTCGAATGCCGGGCACCACCCGGGTCATCTTGGGGGCGAGGGTGAAGGCGTCGTGCAGATCCTCGGCGGCGAGCACCAGGCCGCCGCAGCCGGCCTCCATCGCCATGCGCATGCGCTCGGCCGCTACATGGGGTGCTGCGGTGTCGTCGCTGGTGAGCACGGTGACCGCCAGCGCCTGGGGGATCATCTGGCCCGCGTTGGCCGCACCCTCGGCCAGACCCTCGACGCCGGCGCGCAACATGTCGGTGCCACCGCTGGCGTGCAGGGTGAGGTAGGTGGCGCCCATCGAGCCGAGCACCCGGCTGGCGCGGCCGACCGTGGTCGGGATGTCGTGCAGCTTGAGGTCGCAGAAGACGTCGAAGCCCAGGTCGGTCAGCGAGGCGATCGCGTTGGGGCCGGCGGCCGAGAACAGCTCGAGGCCCACCTTGACCACCCCGAAGTAGGGCATCAGCGCAATGGCGGTGCGTTCGGCCTGCACCATGTCGTCGGTGTCCAACACCAGGCACAGGTGGTTGCGCACCGACGGCTCGGCCCAATCGGGCTCGTCGGGAACGTCCTCCGACTCGGGATCGACCGAGTGGACGCCGGTTCCGTCGCTCACGTTCACGATGTGGTCCTCTTCCGGTTTGGGGAGAAAGCGGCCTGGACGGCCATGGGCGCGCAGCGACGATACACCGCCTGAGGTGTTGCGCTCATGGGTGGGCCGCACCGATCAGCTCGGCGATCGTCGCCACCCCATGGCTGTCGCACCAGCTCGCCAGCTCGTCGAGCACCCGGATCGTCGCTCGGGGGTCGGCGAAGTTGGCGGTGCCCACCTGCACCGCCGAGGCGCCGGCCATCAACAGCTGCAACGCCGAGTTGGCATCGTGCACCCCGCCGACGCCGACGATGGGCAGCTCGGGCATGGCCCGGGCCACCTCCCACACCGCCCGCACAGCGATCGGGCCCAGGCCCGGCCCCGACACCCCTCCCCCGCCACCGCCCAGCGCCGGGCGGCGACTGTCGGTGTCGATCACCAGGCCGAGCAGGGTGTTGGTCAGGGTCACCGCGTCGGCCCCGGCCCCGGCGCACGCCTCGGCCACCGCCACCAGCGCGTCGGTGTTGGGCGACAGCTTGGCCCAGCGGGGATATGCCAGCCCGGCGGTGGCGGTGATCACGTCGGCGGCGGCGCCGACGTCGTGGGCAAACATCTTCTTGCCGGCCAGGTTTGGGCACGACAGGTTGATCTCGACCGCAACGATCGGGTCGCTCGCCGTCCCGGCGGGCGCATGTTTGGCGAGCGCGTCGGCGGCGACGGCGTAGTCCTCGACGCTGCGACCCCAGATCGACACGACCACCCGGGCTCGGGCCCGGCGGAGCGCAGGAAGCTCGTCGTGCGCCCAGGCGGCGATCCCGGGGCCTTCCAGCCCGACCGAGTTGATCATGCCGGTGCTCAACGGGTGCACCCTGGGCGCCGGGTTGCCCGGCCACGGGCCGGCCGACAGTGACTTGACCACGACCGCACCGAGCTGGGCCAGGTCGACGAAGGCGCCGAGTTCGGCCCCGTGACCGGCGGTGCCCGAAGCGCACATCACCGGGTTTGGCAGGCCAACCGCCCCGACCGCTGTGGTGAGATCAACCACGTTGGTCCGACGCTGCGCCCGGCTCGTCGGCACGGTGATCGGCCGCCGAACTGCGGTCGACGCCGGCCTGGTACTCCTGCAGGGTGCGCACCGCCATCGGGTGGGCCCGGCGGTCGGACATGCCCCGCACGGCGGCGGAGGCGGCCGAGATCGTCGTCATCAGCGGCACGTTGTGCCGACCGGCCGCCTCGCGGATCTCGTGACCGTCCGCCCGGGGGCCGCGACCCCTCGGCGTGTTGATCACCAGGCCGATCTCCCCGTCGGCGATCAGCTCGGGGGCGGTGGCACCCTCGGTGCCCGAATCGGCGTCGGCCACCTTGGTGATCGTGCCGGTGACGGCGATGCCTGCGTCCGCCAGGGCGGTGGCGGTGCCGCCGGTGGCCATCAGCTCGAAGCCGAGGCCGATCAGCCCGCGGGCCACCTCCAAACCGGCCACCTTGTCGCGGTCGGCCAGCGAGAGGAACACGCAGCCGCCCTCGGGCAGGCGATCGCCGGCGGCCAGCTGGGCCTTGGCGAAGGCCAGGCCCGGCGTCAGGTCGATGCCCATCACCTCGCCGGTCGAACGCATCTCGGGCCCGGGCAGCGGGTCGGCCTCCGGGAAGCGGTTGAAGGGCAGCACCGCCTCCTTGACCGCGGTGTGGTCGCCGCTGGACACCTCGCCGAGCAGGCCCTCGGTGCGCAGTTCGCCAAGCGTTGCGCCGGCCATCACCCGGGCGGCGATCTTCACCAGCGGGCGCCCGGTCGCCTTGGCGACGAACGGCACGGTGCGGCTGGCGCGTGGGTTGGCCTCGATGACGAACACCTGGGCGGCGTCGGGGTGGATGCCGGCCCGCTTGACGGCGAACTGGACGTTGATCAGCCCCTTGACGTCGAGCGCCTCGGCGATGCGGCGGGTGGCGTCGCCCAGCACGTCGATGACGCCGGCACCCAGCGTGACCGGCGGGATGACACAGGCCGAGTCGCCCGAGTGCACCCCGGCCTCCTCGACGTGTTCCATGATGCCGCCGATCAGCACCTCGCCGGAGGCGTCGCGGATGGCGTCGACGTCCACCTCGGTGGCGTCCTCGAGGAACCGGTCGACCAGCACGGGTCGGTCGGCGGACAGCCCGCCCTCCCGGCCCAGCGAGCCTTCGAGGGCGAGGGCGGACCAGGCGCGGGCCAGATCGTCGTCGTCGTAGACGATCTCCATCGCCCGGCCACCGAGCACGTAGCTCGGCCGGACCAGCGCCGGATAGCCGATCCGCTCGGTCACCTCACGGGCGCCTTCGAGGGTGGTGGCGGTGCCGCCGGGGGGCTGGGGGATCTCGAGCCGGGCGCACAGCGCGCCCCAACGGTTGCGGTCCTCGGCCAGGTCGATCGAGGCCGGCGAGGTGCCGAGGATCAATTCCTCGGGTAGGTCGCCCGCCAGCTTCAGCGGGGTCTGCCCGCCGAGCGACACGATCACGCCGGCGACCGGGCCGGCCTCGGACTCGGCGTCGATCACCGACTGCACGTCCTCGAGCGTGAGGGGCTCGAAGTACAACCGGCTGGACGTGTCGTAGTCGGTGGACACGGTCTCCGGGTTGCAGTTGACCATCACCGTGTCGTACCCGGCGTCGCGCAGGGCGAAGCTGGCGTGCACGCAGCAGTAGTCGAACTCGATGCCCTGCCCGATTCGGTTGGGCCCCGACCCGAGGATCAGCACCCGCGGGGTGTCCGAGGGTTGCACCTCGGTCTCGTCCTCCCACGTGCTGTAGTGATAGGGCGTGTCCGCCTCGAACTCGGCGGCGCAGGTGTCGACCGTCTTGTAGGTGGGCACGACGCCGGCCGCCAGGCGGGCGGTGCGCACCGTCGCCTCCTCCGCCCCCCACAGGTGGGCGAGCTGGGCGTCGGCAAAGCCCAGCCGCTTGGCCCGCCGCCATCCGGCGCGGCTCAGCGTGTCGGGCGTGGCCGCTTGGATCGTCTCGCGCTCCTCGTAGATCGTCGACATCTCGTCGAGGAACCACGGGTCGATCGCCGTGAGCTCGGCCACCCGCTCGACCCCCCAGCCGCGCCGCAGGGCCTCGCCCACCTCAAAGATGCGATCCGGGGTGGCAACGACCACCCGCCCGGCCAGCTCGTCGTCGTCCACCTCGGCCAGCGCCACCTCGGTCGGGTCGGCGCCCAGGCCGAAGTGGCCGCTCTCGAGCGAACGCAACGATTTTTGCAGAGACTCGGGGAAGGTGCGCCCGATCGACATCACCTCGCCCACCGCCTGCATCTGGGTGCCGAGGACCTCGGGGACGCCGGGGAACTTTTCGAAGTTCCAGCGCGGCACCTTGGTGACGACGTAGTCGATCACCGGCTCGAAGCAGGCCGGGGTCTTCTCGGTGATGTCGTTGGGGATCTCGTCCAGCGTGTAGCCAACCGCCAGCCGGGCGGCGATCTTGGCGATCGGGAACCCGGTCGCCTTGCTGGCCAGCGCCGAGGACCGGCTGACCCGGGGGTTCATCTCGATGACGACCAGGTCACCGTTGGCCGGGTTGACCGCAAACTGTACGTTGGACCCGCCGGTCTCCACCCCGACCCGCCGGATGCAGGCGAATGCGGCGTCGCGCATCGTCTGGTACTCGACGTCGGAGAGGGTCTGGGCCGGGGCGACGGTGATCGAGTCCCCGGTGTGCACGCCCATCGGGTCGAAATTCTCGATCGAGCAGACGATCACGCAGTTGTCGGCGCCGTCTCGCATCACCTCCAGCTCGAACTCCTTCCAGCCGAGGATCGACTGCTCGATCAGGATCTCCGAGATCGGGCTGGCCTCCAGGCCGCGCTGGGCCAGGCGGGTGAACTCCTCGGGCGTCGAGGCGATGCCGGTGCCCCGCCCGCCCAGGATGTAGGCCGGTCGGATGATGGCGGGCAGCCCCAGCTCGGCGGCGACCGCCTCGGCCTCGGCCATGTTGTGGGCGATGCCGGAGTCGGGCACGGACAGGCCGATCTCGATCATCGCGTCCTTGAACTGCGAGCGGTCCTCGGCGGTGGCGATCGACTCGGCGTTGGCGCCGATCAGCTCGATGCCGAGGCGATCGAGGGTGCCCGCCTCGTGCAGTTCCATCGCCAGGTTGAGGGCGGTCTGGCCGCCCAGCGTGGCGAGCACGGCGTCGGGCCGCTCCCGTTCGAGGATGGCGGTCAGCACCTCGACGTCGAGGGGCTCGACGTAGGTCGCATCGGCGAAGTCCGGGTCGGTCATGATCGTGGCCGGGTTGGAGTTGGCCAGGATCACCCGGTAGCCCTCCTCGCGCAACACGCGGCAGGCCTGGGTGCCCGAGTAGTCGAACTCGCAGGCCTGGCCGATCACGATCGGGCCGGACCCGATCAGCAGAATCGATTCGAGGTCGTCACGACGCGGCATGCTGGCTCCCGGCGTGGGTTTCGAGGCGGCGGGGGGCGCACGGCGGCGCGGTGGGGACAGGGGGGGAGGCCATCGAAAGGAGCAAGTTAGCAGCCGACGGCCGGGCGTCCGATATGGGGGTCGGGGCCGCTCAATCCTTGGTCGAGGCGCGTCGCCCAACGCCTCGATGTAGGCGATCACCTGGTCGAGCTGGGCGTCGTCGAGTGGCACCATGGGCATGATTGGCTTGAACCCGTCGACGATCTCGCTCGACGGATCGGTGATCGCCCGCTCGAGGTACTCGCGGTCGGCGGTCACGGTGCTGCCGTCCTCCAAGGTCACCTCGGACCCGGCCAGCCCCGCCCAGCTGGGCCCGCGGGCGTTGTCGTCCCCTGAGGCCGAATGACACTGCGTGCAGCCCCGATCGCGAGCGATGTCGCGGCCCGCGGCGGCGTCGCCGGTGAGGCCGTCGGTGTCGGTGTTGCCGCACGCCCCGAGTGCGAGGGTCGCCGCAACGCACAGCCCAACCGCTCCGGCCAGGAGTCGCAGGGGACGAGGGCGCCGTGAAGGAGGGTTCCTCTGGTGTTCGAGAGCACCGGAATGGCGGAGTGTGTGAGGGGGCATCGTCACCCAGCGTACCGTCGGGCAGCGTGCCAAGATGTCCCGATGCGGTTTGCCGTCACCCAGACCTATCCGATCAGTCGCGATGAGGTGCTCGAGATGTACACCGGCACCGAGATGTGGGGGGAACTGTCCGGGTTCACCAAGGTGTCGGTGCCGGAGGTGGTCGACCGAACGAAGAAGGGCGACCTGGTGACGGTGCGCCTGCGCTACCGGTTCATCGCTCCCCTGCCCACTGCGGCGACCGCTGTGGTCAACCGCGACAAGTTGGTCTGGATCGAGGAGACGGTGACCGACCTCTCGGCCGGGACCGCCACCGTCGACTTCCAGCCCGAGAACTACGCCAGCAAGCTGGCGGCCTCGGCCGCAATTCGCTACGAGCAGCTCGACGACGCGGCCAGCCGGACCGTGCAAGGTGATCTGAGGGTCAAGGTGCTGTTCGTCGGCGGCCAAGTTGAAAAGGCCATCACCTCGGGGCTGAGCGATCACCTGGCCCAGGAGGAGCGTGCGGTGCTCGACACGCTCAAGCCCGCCGGCTAAGTCGACCGGCGGCGCCGCCTCAGGTAGCGCGGGCGTCCATCAGCGCGGCAAAGCGGTTGAACATGTAACCGCTGTCGTGGGGGCCGGGGCCCGCTTCGGGGTGGTACTGGACGCCCAGGGCGGCCACCTCGGTGCCGACGAACCCCTCAAGGGTCTGGTCGTTGAGGTTGATGTGGGTGAGCTCCACGCCGGCGATGCCCTGCGGGTCGACGCAGTAGTTGTGGTTCTGGCTGGTGATCTCGATCGTGTTGGTCAGCGTGTCCTGCACCGGGTGGTTGCCGCCGTGGTGCCCGAACGGCAGCTTGTAGGTGCTGGCCCCCAGGGCAGTCGCCAGCAGCTGGTGGCCCATGCACACGCCGAAGACCGGCACCTGCCCGAGCAGTTCGGCGATCATCGCCGGGGCGTGGGTCACCGCCGCCGGGTCGCCGGGGCCGTTGGACAGAAACACGCCGTCGGGCTCGAGGGCCAGGATGTCATCGGAGCTCGAGCCGGCCGGCACCACGGTGACGGTGGCGAGCGGTTGGAGGTGGGCCAACAGGCTGGCCTTCATCCCGTAGTCAACGGCGACGACCCGGCGGGGACCACCGGGGCGAACATAGGGCTCCGGGGTGGTCACCAAGCGGGTCAGGTCGGTGTTGTCGGTGCCGGTGGCACTGGATGCGGCGGCCCGCAGATCGGTTTCGTTCGCAGTGCCGAATACGCCCGGCACTGCGCCGTGGTTGCGCAGGTGACGGGTGAGGCGACGGGTGTCCACCCCGGCGATGCCGGCGATGCCGTGGCGCTTCAGCCACTCGTCCAGGCTCAGCTCGGCGCGCCAGCTGCTGTGGCGACGGGCCAGGTCGCGGACGACGATGCCGGCGCAGCTGGGCCGGGTCGACTCGTCGTCGAGGTCGGTCGTTCCGGTGTTGCCGATGTGGGGATAGGTGAAGGTGACGATCTGACCGGCGTAGCTCGGGTCGGACAGCACCTCCTGGTAGCCGGAGAGCACGGTGTTGAACACCACCTCACCGCTGCTGATCCCGCTCTCGGGGGTGGCACCGATCGCCTCTCCCTCAAAGAGCGACCCATCGCTCAGTACCAGTGCAGCCTCGGTCACGCTCACGCCAGTCCTCTCAACAGCTCAACCCCACCCGGTCGGCCGGGTCGGTTCCGCCGGACACCGTACCGGCGCACGCGCGATCACCCGGAACTCGGGCGCACCGCCCGCTCCACACCTGCACCACACCCGCTCCACACCTGCACCACACCCGCTCCACACCTGCACCACACCCGCTCCACACCCGCAACTGGGGAGCCCAAACAACCACCAGGGCGCGGTGTGCACTCCCGAGTTGGCGACCCACCCGCAACTGGGGAGCCCAAACAACCACCAGGGCGCGGTGTGCACTCCCGAGTTCGGGTTTGGGCGGGTGTGGGTGTCGGTTTGGGTGGGTGTCGGTTTGGGTGGGTGTCGGTTTGGGTGGGTGGGGGTGGCCGGCCGGCCGGGTCAGCGTTGGGGCGCGCCGTCGATCACCACCGGCTCGCCTGCGCACACCGTGTGGCGCACCTTCCCGGTCACCCGACGCCCCGCATAGGGCACGTTGCGGCTGCGGGACGCACCGCCGGTGTCGTCGATCGTCCAGGCGGCGCTCGGGTCGATCACGCACAGGTTGGCGGGTGCCCCAACCGCCACCGGCCGTCCCTGCTCGCCCATGCGGCCGATGGCGGCGGGGCGCACCGACAGCAACTCGATCACCGCATCGAGCGGCAGATCCAGCTCGGTGAGCGCCAGCGCCAGCGCGTACTCCAGGCCCAGCATGCCGGGAGGGGCCTGGTCGAAGGGCAGCTCCTTGCTGTCCGGCGTGTGGGGGGCGTGGTCGGTGGCGATGGCGTCGATCGTCCCGTCGGCCAGGCCCGCCTTCACCGCGGCCACGTCGGCTGGAGTGCGCAGGGGCGGGTGCACCTTGAAGAGCGGGTCGTAACCCACACAGACCTCGTCGGTCAGCGTGAAGTGATGGGGGGCCGCCTCGGCGGTGATCGCCTGGCCGGCGGCCTTCGCCTGACGCACCAGGTCGACCGAGCGGGCAGTCGAGAGGTGCAGGAAGTGCACCGGGGTGCCGGTCAGGCGGCTGAGCGCGATGTCGCGCATCACCATCAGTTCCTCGGCCTCCGCCGGCTGTCCGCTGAGACCCAGGCGGGATGAGACCAAGCCCTCGTGCATGCACGTGCCCTGCGACAACGAGGTCACCTCGCAGTGCTGGGCCAGGATGACGCCCAGCCCGCCGGCGTACTCGAGCGCACGACGCATCAGCGCGTCGTCCTGCACGCCGCTGCCGTCATCGGTGAACAGCGAGACGCCGAGGGCGGCCATCTCGGCCATCGGGGCCAACCGCTCCCCCGCCCGGTCGACCGTGATCGCACCGGAGGTATGCACGGCGCACGGTGCGGACCGACCCAGCTCGAGCACCTCGCGCACCACCTCGGCAGAGTCGATCGTCGGCGTGGTGTTGGGCATGGCCAACACGGCGGTGAACCCGCCGAGGGCGGCGGCGCGACCGCCGCTCTCGATCGTCTCGGCCTCCTCCTTGCCCGGCTGGCGCAGGTGCGTGTGCAGGTCGACGAGCCCCGGGGAGACGACGCAGTCACCGCAGTCCAACGTGATGTCGGCGGTCGCCTCGGTCGCCTCGGGGCCGACGGCTGCCACCAGGCCGTCGCGCACCAGGACATCGGCGGATGTGCCGTCCCCGCTGTCGCCCGGTGTCCAGGGGCGTCCGCCCCGGAGCTTGACCGTCGGGTTGGGACCAGTGCTCATCGGTGCTCCTCGGGGGGCGGCGGCCCGCTGCCTGCTCGGTCGCCGTCTGCTCGGTCGGTGTCTGCTCCGTCGATGTCCTGGCCCGGCTCGGCAGGCCCGGCGGTATCGGGGTTGGCGGTATCGGGGTTGGCGACCAACGCCCAGAACAGCACCGCCATGCGGGTGGGAACGCCGCTGGCCACCTGGGCGGTGATCAGGGAGCGGGGATCGTCGGCCGCCTCCGACGAGATCTCGAGCCCTCGCACCATCGGGCCGGGGTGCATCAGGTGGGCGTCGGCGCCGATGAGCCCCAGGCGCCGGGCGGTCAGCCCGTAGGTGGCGGTGTACTCCCGCAGCGTGGGGATCAGCGCCTCGCTCATGCGCTCCCGCTGGATCCTCAGCACGTAGACGACGTCGGCGGTGGCAAGCGCCGCGTCCAGGTCGTGGCCGACCCGCACCGGAAACGAGGCCACCTCGGGAGGCAACAGGGTGGGCGGGGCGACCAGCGTCACCTCGGCGCCAAGCGCGGTCATCGCTGCGATGTTCGAGCGGGCCACCCGGCTGTGGCGCACATCGCCCACCATGACGACGTGCATGCCGTCGAGGCCCGGCCGGTCGAGGCGTCGGGTCAGCGTGTAGGTGTCGAGCAGCGCCTGGGTGGGGTGGCCGTGCTGGCCATCGCCCGCGTTGATCACCGAGGCGTCGGTCCAGCGGCTGATCTGGTGCGGAACCCCCGACGAACGGTGCCGCACCACGTAGGCATCAACCCGCATGGCGTCGATCGTCATAATCGTGTCTCGCACCGACTCGCCCTTGCTCATCGACGAGCTGCCCGACGAGAACCCCATCACGTCGGCCGACAGGCGGCGCGCCGCTGCCTCGAAGCTGAGCCGGGTGCGGGTCGAGTCCTCGAAGAAGCAGCTGACGACGGTGCGGCCCCGCAGCGCCGGGCTCTTGGGGATCGGCCGCGAGCTCACCTCGACCATCGTGTCGGTCAGCGTGTGCAGCTCCTCGAGGCCGGATCGGCCAAGGGATTCGATGTCCAGCAGGTCGCTCACCGGGGTTGCCTCACTTCACCAGCTCGCCCAGGTCGACCCCGTCGGGGCCGACATCGACCAGCTCCACCCGGCGGGTGGGCACCACCCGACCGACGTAATCCGGCGCGATCGGCAGCTCCCGGTGGCCGCGATCGACCATGACCGCCAGCTGCACCGCCCTGGGACGCCCCCAGTCGGCCAGCGCGTCGAGCGCCGCCCGCACGGTTCGCCCGGTGAACAACACGTCATCGGTGAGCACGACGGTCATGCCGGTGAGGTCGACCGGGATCGAGGTGGCCGCCTGGGGCAGCAACGGCCGGATGCCGACGTCGTCGCGGTGCATGACCACGTCGAGGGTGCCCACCGGCGGCGCAGCGACTGCTTCGGAGCTGGCGGCCGTGTCGAGCGCCGCCACCTCGACGGCCAGCTGGCGGGCCAGCTCGATGCCGCCGGTCTGCAACCCGATCAGCACGAGCGACCCGGTGCCCTCGTTGCGTTCGATGATCTCGCCGGCCATGCGCCGCCGGGCACGGTCCAGATCGTCGGCGTCCATCACCCGCACGCGGGGATGAAACGTGCCCCCGTAGGGCCGGGCCAGGCGCCGTTCGCGTTCAGCCATCGCCGCGCTGGGCCGAGCCGTGGCCCGTGCCGTCGGATCGAACGTCGTCGGCGAGCGTGGCCAGCACGCCGTTGACGAAGCTGCCCGAGTCGTCGGTGCCGTAGGTCTTGGCCAGCTCGACCGCCTCGTTCAACACGACCGCTGTCGGGATGTCGGGCCGTTCGGTCAGCTCCCAGACGGCCAGCCGCAGCACGGCCCGATCGATCGCCCCGAGGCGATGGATCGGCCAGTCGCCCGTGCGCTCGCCGAGCAGTTGATCGAGGCGTTCCTGGTTGGCCTCCACCCCGGCCAGCACCTCGGCGGTGTACTCGTCGGGTTCGACGACCACGTCGGCGACCATCGCCTCGGCGCCGAGGCTGCGGATCTCCGCCTCGTACAACAACAGCAACGCCTGCTCGCGCGCCTCGCGCCGGCCGCCGAGGACCGGGGACGGCACCGGGTCGCCCGCACCCTCAGGCACGGGTGAGGTACTCGCCGGTTCGGGTGTCCACCTTGACCGTGTCGGACTGGTTGACGAACAACGGGACCTGGAGGGTCTTGCCGGTCGACAGGGTGGCCGGCTTGGTGCCGCCCGAGGAGCGGTCGCCCTGAACGCCGGGTTCGGTCTGGGTGATCTCGAGGTCGACCGACGCCGGCAGGTCGATGCCGATGATCTCGTCGCCGTAGAACACGACGACGGCGGTGGAGTTGTCGGCCAGGTAGTCGGCTGCATCGCCCACGGTTTCGGGCGGCACGTGCAGCTGCTCGTAGGTGTTGGAGTCCATGAAGACGAAGTCGGCCCCGTCCCGGTACAGCATCGACATCTCGTTCTTGTCGACGATGGCCCGCTCCATCTTCTCGCCGGAACGCATCGTGCGCTCGAGCACGGCGCCGGTGCGGACGTTCTTCAGCTTGGTCCGCACGAAGGCGTGCCCCTTGCCGGGCTTCACGTGCTGGAACTCCACCAGGGTGAACAACCCGTCGTCGAGGTCGAGCGTCATCCCGTTCTTGAAGTCGGCGGTGGAGATTTGGGCCATGCGGTACCTCTGCTGTCTGGGGGGCGGCCCGTCAAGGCTAGTGGATGCCCTGGATCAGCCTTGGTCGAGCAGGTGGGCGACCGCCTCGATCGCCAGGCGGTATCCGTCGCCGCCGAACCCGGCGATCGTGCCGGTGGCCACCGGTGCCACCACCGAGGTTCGCCGCCAGGGTTCGCGGGCGTCGGGGTTGGACAGGTGCAGCTCGATCACCGGTCCCTCGAACGCGGCGAGCGCATCGTGCAGCGCCCAGGAGTAGTGGGTGAACGCACCGGGGTTGACGACGATGGCCCGGTGGCGGCCACGGGCTCGGTGCACCGCCTCCACCGCGTCGGCCTCGGCGTTGGTCGCCATCGCCTCGACCGCCAGTCCGAGCGCAGCTGCGGTCGTGGTGGCGGTCTCGACGTGGTCGGCCAGGGTGGCGGTACCGTAGATCTCCGGTTCCCGGCTGCCCAACAGGTTGAGGTTGGGCCCCGACAACAACAGCACCGTGGCTCGATCGTCGGCCGTGGCCGGGGCGCTCATCGGGTGGTCGTCGCTATCGGGTGGCATGCAGGGCCTCGACGATCAACCCGACGGGCACATCGGTCACCAGCTCGACCCCGTCGGGGCCGTCGAGCACGAAGGTCAGGCCGTCGAGCGCCTTCTTGTCGCGGCCCATCGCCGCCAGCAGGTCGTCGTCGCCCAGCGACGGATCCAGCCGGTCGACCAGCTCGTAGGAGGCGATCACCCGTCGGTGTTCGGCCACCGCGGCGGCATCGATGCGTCCCAGCCGCTGCGCCAGCTCGGCGGCGAAGATCAACCCCACCGCGACCGCCTCGCCGTGGGCCAGTGCGTGGTCGCTCACGGTTTCGATGGCGTGGGCCAGCGTGTGGCCGTAGTTGAGGATGGCCCGTCGGCCGCCCTCGCGCTCGTCGGAGGCGACGACCTCGGCCTTGATCTCGACGCAGCGGGCCACCCGGTCGACCAGGCTCAGGTCGTCGAGTCGACCGCCGCCCAGCCAGTGGTACTTGGCCACCTCGCCCATGCCGCAGCGCCACTCCCGCGGCGACAGCGTGTCGAGCGTCTCGGTGTCGCAGATCACCGCCGAGGGTTGCCAGAAGGCGCCGACCAGGTTCTTGCCCTCGGGCAGGTTGACGCCGGTCTTGCCGCCGATCGCCGCGTCGACCTGGGCGAGCAGCGTGGTGGCCACGTGCACGACCGGCAGGCCACGGTGGTAGCTGGCGGCGGCGAATCCGGCCACGTCGGTGACGAGGCCGCCGCCGAGGCCGACGACGCAGTCGGCGCGGTTGATGCCGGCCCGGGCAAACGACGACGTCAGCGCCTCGATCGCGGCCAGGTTCTTGTGGGCCTCGCCGCCGTCGATCGTGTGCACCGACACCGCCACGTCGAGCGCCGCCAGCGTCGAGTCCAGCCACGGCTGGTCGGCCTCGGTCACCAGGGCGACCCGGCGCGTCCCGGCCGGCAGCATCGAACCCAGTTGAAGGCGGGTCCCGTCACCGACCCGGACGTCGTAGGAGCGGTCCCCCAG
Organism: Candidatus Microthrix subdominans; assembly: GCA_016719385.1. NCBI lineage: Bacteria > Bacillati > Actinomycetota > Acidimicrobiia > Acidimicrobiales > Microthrixaceae > Candidatus Neomicrothrix > Candidatus Neomicrothrix subdominans. The sequence goes on from JADJZA010000009.1 coordinate 114,779, forward strand.
ATCGACGTTGACCTCTCGAACCGGCGCAGTCGTGTTGGGCACGTGTCGATCCTACCGGTCGTTGCCGCCGCCCACGCCGGTGGGTTGGGGTTGCGCCGGGAACTGGAGCAGCGCTGCGATCTGGTCGACCACCTGCGCCGGGTCGACGGCGGCGTCGATGCGATGGCCGGCGGTGGCCTCGTACAGCGGGCTGCGGGCCGCGGCCAGCTCGGCCAGGCGGAGGGCAGGATCGCCATCGTTGAGCAGCGGGCGGGGCGTGGCATCCGAGCCGAGTCGGTCGAGCAGTTGTCCGACCGGGACGTCGAGCCACACCACCGTCGAGCGGGTGACCAGGGTGGCCCGGTTGGCCTCGGAGGTGACGATGCCGCCGCCGGTGGCGACGACCACCTCGGTCGGGAGGGCCAGCACGCCGCGCAGCACCTCGGTCTCGACGGTGCGGAAGTGGTCCTCCCCCCGTTCGAACAGCTCGGGAATCGACTGCCCGGTCACCGCCTCGATCCGGTCGTCGAGATCCACCCAGCGCCAGCCCAACCGCTCGGCGAGCAGCCGGGCCACGGTGGACTTACCCGAGCCGGGCAGCCCGACGAGCGCCACGGGCAGTGCGCCGAGGTTCGGCGTGACCGGTGCCGTCACGGGTCGTCTCCGGCGCACCGGCGTCGGCAGGGGGGTCCCCTCGGTGGCATCCGCAGTCATGGCCAAACGCTAACCGGGCCGCCGGGTCGCTCGGTCCGCCCGGCGCGTCGGGCAAGCGCTTCGATTACCGCTCACGTCCCAGCTGGTCGAGGGCGGCGGCCGACATCGCATCGAGGGGCGCATCGAGGTCGGTCCACCAGGTGAAGACCTCGGCGGAGACGCCGACCAACAGCTCGACGCCGCCCAGGGTCGACAGGCCCCGACCCTTCGCTGCGACGAGCAGCGGCGTCTCGGTCGGGTGATACACCGCGTCGATCACCCAACACCGGGGAGACAGCAGCTCGACCTGCGCCAGCGCATGCTGTGGAGCAGGCCCCCCGATCATGCCGACCGGTGTGGTGTTGGCGACCAGGTCGGCGCCGCCCCAACCGGCGTCGTCGACCCGGTCGAGCGCCACGCCGACCCCGACCGCCCCGGCCAGCTGCGCCACCTCACGGGCGGCGTCGGCCCGGCGGGCGGCAACGGTCACCCGGGCGGCGCCGGCGCCGGCCAGCGCCGCGGTGAGCGCCCGAGCGGTGCCGCCGGCCCCCAGCACGATCGCGTTGCGCCCTGCCGCGTCCCAGCCGGCGGCTGAGAGGGCGTGGAGGAAACCGGTGCCGTCGGTGTTGTGGCCGACGAGCGACGTACCCACCCGCTTGGTGGCGTTGACAACGCCGAGCGAGACCGCCGCCGGGGTGAGCTCGTCGCAGCACGCTGCAGCGGTCGCCTTGTGCGGCATCGTCACCGACAGGCCTTCCAGACCGAGCGCCACCGCCCCCCGCAGTGCCGCCTCGACCCCGCCCGGCCGCACCGGCAGGGCGACGTAGGCCCAGTCGAGGCCGTGGGCGGCATAGGCGGCGTTGTGGATGGCGGGCGACAGGGAGTGCCGCACCGGATCGCCGATCACCCCCGCCAAGCGGGTGGCGCCGGAGATCAACTCGGGCGAGCGCACCCGCCGCTCACTGGATCACGCCCTCGTTGCGGGCCTTGTCTCTCAGCTCGATGAACTCCGCCTGGGTGTCGACGAACGCGTGAACGCCGGGTTCGACGAGCACGTAGTACATCCAGGCGCCCTCCTCGGGGGCGATGGCCGCCTTCAGCGACGCCCGCGAGGGAAGCCCCACCGGTGTGGGTGGCAGCCCCTGTTTGGTGCGCGTGTTGAACGGATCGGTCTCGTCGCGCAGCTCCTGGGTGGTCAGCTGGCCGCCGGGTTTGCCCTTCGAGTATACAGCGGTGGCGTCGATGCCGAGGATCTCCGGGGCCGCCAACCGGTTGTAGATCACCCGGGCGATCTGCGATCGCTCCTCGGGCGGCGTGCCGGCCTCCTTCTCGACCAGCGAGGCGACGATCACCGTCTCGTACGGGGTAAGCCCAACCTTCGCCTCGGAGTTCTGGAAGCCGAGCTCGTCGAGTTCGCTCGTCATCTGGTCGGCCAGCTTTTGGAGGATTGCTTCCGGTGTGGCGTCCTCGGAGAACTCGTAGGTGTCGGGGAACAGCATGCCCTCCCACTTGTTGTACTTGTCCGGCGGGATCTCGCCGTTCTCCAGCGGGGGCAGCTCGGCGGGCACGTACTTCGACGTCACCTTGCCCGAGTCCAGCGCGGCGAGGAAGTCCTCCTTGGAGATATCGGGAAACTGCTCCGCCAGGATGGTCAGGGCCTCGTCGAGTTCGACGCCCTCGGGGATGGTGACCCGGGAGGTGCCGACCGGGACCGGGCCCCCGTTAAGGACCTCGGTGACCTCGGCGAAACTCGAGTTCTTCTGCAGCTCGGGGTAGTCACCCGAACTCCAGCTGCCACCGGTGAAGCGGACGTACCAGCCGAACACCGACGCGTTGCTGATGATGCCGTTGTCCTCGAGCAGGAGCGCGACATCGGTGTCGGTGGCGCCCTCGGGAATGACGATGCCGACCGCCTTGCCGGGCTCGCCCGGGGGGTCGACCTTGCGCAGCACCCAAAAGACGGCACCGGCCGCCACCAACATGACGACACCCAACACAACGACCACGCCGATGATCCCGCGCCGGCCGCAGCCGTCGTTGCTGGCCAGGTCCTCGTAGCTCTGCTTGCGACCCGATCGCGGTGATGGCTCCGGCGGGGGCACGACGTCGGCGGGTGCCGGGTCCCACACGTCTCCGAGCGGCAGGCCGTGACCGTCAACCCATCCTCCGGCGCCGTCGTCGTAGACCGGACTGCCGTGCTCGTCGACGTAGCCGCCTTCCCCGTCCTCGTACACGAGGGTTTCCGCCGCCGGCCTTGCGTCCCGGGAAGGATCGTCGGGGTCGGCGACGATGACCGGGGTGCCGTCCTCGTAGACGAAGCCGCCGGCACCGTCGTCGAAGACGTGATTGTCCGCCTCGTCGGCGAAGGTGCCGTCGTCGTGTTGGAAGACCAGCACCGGAGTGCCGTGCCGGCCTTCCTCGTGCGCCGTGGTCTCCCAGTCGTCGGCCACGTCGCTCACCGGCTTCGCTCCGCGTCGAACGACCCCTGCTCGGTCAGCGCCAGATGAGCGCGCCGATCGAGCCACCCCTGAAGGATGACCGAGGCTGCGACGGCGTCGACGACGGCCCGGCGATTGCGGCCCGTCATGTTCAGTTGGTCCAACGAACGCTCCGCTGTGACGGTGGTCAAGCGCTCATCGTAGGTGAAAACCGGCACGTTCAGACAGCCTCGCAGCATTTCCACCTCGCGCAGGGCGCGCTGGGCGGCCGCTCGCTGCTGACCGTCGAGGGACACCGGCAGCCCGACGACCACCACGTCCACCTCGTACTCGTCGGCCAACCCGGCCAGGCGGCGGAAGTCGCCCGGGATGTCCTTGGTCCGCTGGATGGTCCGCAGCGGTGTGGCAACGCCCACCGCCCCGACCGCCACGCCGATGCGCTTGGTGCCGGGGTCGATGCCCAGCGCCCGCAGACGCCCTGGAGGCGGCAGCGCGTCCACCTCGGCCGGTAAGCCAGGGGTGTCGGCCGCGTCGTTCACGAGATCCCGAGCGCAGTGCGCAACATCTCGAGCGCCTCGTCGAGCCCGTCGGCGTTCTTCCCGCCGGCCACGGCCAGGTCGGCGCCCTTGCCGCCGCCGCCCGAGATCGCCTTGGCGGCGGGTGCCATCAGCTCGCCGGCGTGCAGGTCACCGTCCACGCTGGTGGCGACCACCAGCGTGACGCCCTTGCCGCCGGGGACGGCGCCGAGGACGACCGCTCGGATCCCGGGCCGGTCCCGCAGGGCCAGCGCCTGGTCGCGCACCTCGTCGCGGCTGGCGGCCTCCACCCGGGCGACGATCACCCCGTCGGTGGCGGTCTCGGCCAGCGACATCGCCTTGGATCGGGCTGCCTCGGTGCGCAGCTGGCCCACCTCTGCCCGCAGGGCCTTGTTGTCGTCGTTGCGTCGACGCATCGTCGCGAGCAGTTCGTCGCTTGAGGTTCCCAGCTCGGCGGCCAGCGCACCCAGCGTGGCCTCGTCACGACGGAGCAGCTCGATCGTGTTCAGCCCGGTCGAGGCCTCGATGCGTCGGATGTTCGACCCGATCGAAGCTTCGGAGGTGACCTTGACCGTGCCGATCTGGCCGAGCGCGCTCACGTGGGTGCCGCCGCACAGTTCGACCGACGGGCCCGCCTCCAGCACGCGGACGTCGTCGCCGTATTTCTCCCCGAAGAAGGCGATCGCGCCCCGCTCGTCGGCGTCGGAGCGGCTCATCTCCTCGTGGCTCACCGGCTCGCCGGTGAGCACCTCGCGGTTGACCAGGTCCTCGATGCGGACGATCTCGTCGGCGCTGAGCGCCTGGAAGTGGCTGAAGTCGAAGCGCAGGCGGGTCTCGTCGACCAGCGAGCCCTGCTGCTTGACGTGGTCGCCCAGCACCTGGCGCAGCGCCCAGTGCAGCAGGTGGGTGGCGGTGTGGTTGCGGCGGATGGCGTTGCGGCGTTCGACGTCGATCGATGCTGTGACCGTGTCCCCCGCCGACAGGCCGCCCACGTCGGGCGCTGCATCGTTCCCCAGCACGTGGCGGGTCAGCCCGGGCAGGGCGAAGGTGGTGTCGAGCACACGGGCGCTGCCCCCAGACCAGCTGAGCGTGCCCGTGTCGCCCACCTGGCCGCCGGACTCGGCATAGAACGGCGTGCGGTCGAGCACGACCGAGCCGCCGACGATGCCGAGCACGGTCGCCTCGGTCGTCGACACCTCCCGGCCGACGAACTCGGTGGGGCCGTTCTCGGTGATCAGCCGGCGAAACTCGTCGGCCGCCTCGCCCACCTCGACGCCGCCGCCCTTGGATGCCGCCTTGGCCCGGGCCCGCTGCTGTTCCATCTCGGCGTCGAAGCCGGCCAGGTCCACCTCGTGGCCTCGCAGCTGAGCCATCTCCTCGGTCACCTCGAGGGGGAACCCGTAGGTGTCGTGCAACTTGAAGGCCACCGCCCCGGGCAGGGTTGCATCGTCGTCGAGGCCGTCGAGCGCCTGGTCGAGCAGCGTCGATCCGTTGGCCAGCGTCGTGCGGAACTGGCCCTCCTCGCGTTCGGCGACGCCGAGGATCAGCTCGCTGTTGGTCCTCAGGTCGGGGTAGGCGTCGCCCATCATCTCGGCGCAGCGCTCGATCATCGGCACGAGCACCGCGTCGGACACGTCGAGGAGGTAGGCAAAGCGCACCGCCCGGCGCATGATGCGGCGCAGCACGTAACCGCGGTCCTCGTTGGAGGGGATCACGCCGTCCGAGATGAGAAAAGCCGTGCTGCGGGTATGGTCGGCCAGCAGCCGCAGGGCGATGTCGCCCAGGTCGCTGTCGCCCAGCGAGCGTCCGGTGACCTGCTCGGCGCCGCTGACCAGCTGGCGCATGCCGTCGGCGTCGTACAGCGAGGAGCTGCCCTCGGTAAGGGCCAGGGTGCGCTCGAAGCCGAGGCCGGTGTCGACGTTCGTGTTGGGCAGGTCGGTCAGCTGGCCGTCGGCGCCGCGGAAGTACTGGGTGAAGACCAGGTTCCAGAACTCGATGTAGCGCCACTCGGAGCCCTGGGCCGGCCCGCCGTCGGCGCCGAACTCCGGCCCGAAGTCGAAGAACAGCTCCGAGCTGGGCCCGCACGGGCCGGTCTCGCCCATCTCCCAGAAGTTGTCGGTGCCCATGCGCTGGATGCGCTGGCGGGGCAGGCCGACCACGTCCGCCCAGATCGCCTCGGCCTCGTCGTCGGTGGTATGCACGGTGGCCCAGATCCGGTCGCCATCGACCCCCAAGCCGCCCTCACCGACCGACGAGGTGACGAACTCCCAGGCCCAGGGGATCATCTCGGCCTTGAAGTAGTCGCCGAAGCTGAAGTTGCCCGCCATCTCGAAGAACGACAGATGGCGGGTGCTGCGACCGATCGCGTCGAGGTCGTTGTGCTTGCCGCCGGCCCGCACGCACTTCTGGATCGAGGACGCACGCGGCGGGTCGTAGGGCACCGCCTCCTCGCCCAGGAAGTACGACACGAAGGGCATCATGCCCGAGTTGGTGAACATCGGCGCCGAGGGGTGGTGTGGGATCAGCCCGGCGGAGGGCACCACCGTGTGGCCCCTCCGCTCAAAAAATCGGTCCCAGGCAGATCGCAGTTCATGTGCGCGCATAGCGGTCCGAGCCTACCGGCCCACGTGAGGGCTTCCCGCAGCGGTTACACTTCGAACGCATGTTCGCCCCATCCGCCGCCGACCACGTCAGCCCCGACCTGCTCAATCCCGAACAGCAGCGGGCGGTCCAGGCGCGCGGCGGTCACCTGCTGGTCGTCGCCGGCGCCGGCACCGGCAAGACGCGCACCCTGGTGGCCCGGGTGGTGGGGCTGATCGCCGACGGGGTCGATCCCAGCCGCATCCTGTTGTTGACCTTCACCCGCCGCAGCGCCGCCGAGATGTTGGGCCGGGTGGCAGCCGCCGAGCGGGACTGCTCGGGTGCCGCAGCGCAGGTGTGGGGCGGCACGTTTCACTCGGTGGCCAACCGCTTGTTGCGCACGTTCGGTGGCTCCGCCGGGTTGCCCCCCAACTTCACCGTGCTCGATCACGCCGACAGCACCGAGCTGATGGGGATGGTGCGCACCGAGGAGGGCTTCGGCGAACGGGCCAAGCGGTTCCCCAAGGCGCAGACCGTCGCCGCCATCTACAGCCGGGTGGTCAACAGCCAGGCCAAGCTGGCAGCGGTCCTCGAGGTGGACTACCCGTGGTGCGCCGATGATGGCGACGATCTAAAGACGATCTTTGCCGCCTACACCGCCGCCAAACGGCGCCATCACCTGCTCGACTACGACGATCTGTTGTTGTTCTGGCGTGGGGTGCTCGCCTCCCCCGCCGGCGCAGCGATGGCCGAGCGCTTCGACCACGTGCTCGTCGACGAGTACCAGGACACCAACCCGATCCAGTCCGACATCCTGCGTGCGCTGACCCGGGCGGGGACGCCGTACCAGGCCGGTACCCAGGTGTGCGCCGTCGGCGACGACGCCCAGGCGATCTACGGCTTTCGGTCGGCCTCGGTGGAGAACATGTGGGCGTTCGCCGAGCACTTCCCCGGCGCTTCGATCGTCACCCTGGAACGCAACTACCGATCGACCCAACCGATCCTGGCGGTGGCCAACGCCGTGCTGTCCGACACCACCCACTTCGCCAAGAAGCTGTGGACCACGCGCAGCGACGGGCCCCGGCCGATGCTGGCCACCCACCACGACGAGGGGGCCCAGAGCCGCGCCGTCGCCAACGCCGTGCTCGATGCCCGGGAGCGGGGGATCGACCTGCGCCAACAGGCGGTGCTGTTTCGCGCCGGCCATCACGGGGACTCGCTCGAGCTCGAGCTGACCCGGCGGGATATCCCCTACGTGAAGTTCGGCGGGCTGAAGTACCTGGAGGCGGCCCACGTCAAGGACCTGCTGGCGCAGCTGCGCATTCTGGAGAACCCCGCCGATGCGATGGCCTGGCACCGCGTGCTCGCCTCGTTGGACGGGGTGGGGCCGGCCACCGTCCGCCGGATCATCGCTGAACTGGGCCTGGTCGAGCCGGCGCCCGAGCCTTCCGGGGCGACCGCTGCTGCGTCGCTGGGCGACGATCCGTTGGGCCGTTTCATCGGCGGCGTGGGCGCCTTGCCGCCTGCGGCCACCGCCCAGGCCGCCGAGCTGCGCGCCGCGTTCGCCGACTGTCGGGGCGAGTCCCGGCCGCCGGCCGAGCAGGTGGAGCGCCTGGCGAGCTTCTGCGCGATGGTGTTTCCCGGCCGCTACGACAACGCTGATGTGCGGCTGGCCGACATCGGCCAGCTGGCCGCCAGCGCCGGCGGCTACCGCAGCCGATCCCGTTTCCTCGCCGAGCTGACCCTCGATCCCCCCGGCAAAACCTCCGAGCTCGCCGGTCCCCCGCACCTCGACGACGACTGGCTCACCCTGAGCACGATCCATTCGGCCAAGGGCGGCGAGTGGCGCGCCGTCCACGTGCTGCACGCCTCGGATGGCAACATCCCCTCCGACATGGCGCTCGGCGACGTCGACGCCATGGCCGAGGAGCTGCGCCTGCTGTACGTGGCACTCACCCGTGCCCGGGACGAGCTGTCGGTGCACGTGCCGTTGCGCTACCACGTCAACCGCCACGGTCACGACGACCGGCACCTGTACGGCCAGGTCAGCCGGTTCATCGAGCCGGCGCGCCATCTGTTCGAGGCCACGACCACTGCGGTGGATGCGACGCTCGACGAGGTGGTGGCCCTCGACGGCACGGTCGGGGTGGCCGACGAGGTCGACGCGCTGTTGGCATCCCTGTGGGATTGAGCGCCGTCAGCCGCAGCCGATCGCCTCGATCGTCTCGAGCGGGTCGCGATCGCCCCCCGAGCGCCAATCGTCGAGGAACGGTTGCGGGTAGGTAAGCCCCCGGCGGTTCTGCCAGCCGGTGAGGCACGCCGGGGACAGCCCGAAGTGGATGTGGCAGCCGGTTCCGGCGGCGTTACCGGTGTCGCCGACCGTTCCGACCTGGTCGCCCCCCGCAACCGACTGACCGGGTTCGACCGCCACCGACGCCAGGTGGCTGGTGTAGTAGCGCACGCCGCGATCGTCGACCAGCGACACGAACAGGCCGCTGCGGGTGGCCGGGTCGTCGCTGGCGCTGTCCCACTCGTCGGTCGTGGACACGTCCTCGATGACGCCATCGGTCACCGCCAACACCGGGGTTCCACAGGACGTGAACATGTCGGCCGCCGGGTAGTCGTGATGGCTCGAGTCGTAGTTGGTGTCCGCCGACGCCGACGGAAAGGTGAAGGTGCGGGGGCCGTCGGGCGCCGGGGCTGAGCCGGCGGGCACCTCGGTGCTGCCCGAGGGCGGCGCACGGCGCGCCGGATCGCTGATACGGCTGCCGAGCACCCCGGCGACGACGACCGCCACGATCACCGCGCACCCGAGCCCCAGCCACAACGCCGCTCGTCCGGACTTCGCCCGCCCGCTCACCCGGCCTCCATCGGACGCCCGTCGCCGCACCGAGTTCGTGGCGCCCGCGGCCCCGGCCCGCCGGCGTCGCTAGCGGCGCTGGGCACCGCTCCAGTCCCGCTCGTCCCACGGTTGCGCTCCGGCGGGACCCGCCGAACGCGCCTTGACCCGACCCTTGACCGCCCCTCCAACCTTGCCCGGAGCTCCCGCCGCCGCGCTGGTCAGCTTGCCGGCCGCCCCCTTGGCCAGGTTGGCCGGGGTGAGCTGTTCGCGCCTCGCCTGCAGCTCGGATTCGGCCCGCCGGGCGCCGACGACGCCTGCCGCAGCCCCGACCGCAAACCAGAATGCTCGCTTGGGAATCACGTCGTCTCCTCCCCCGCCGGCGTGGCGGGTTGGTCACTGGTCGTGTCGGGCTGTTCGACCGACGGTAGCGCCCCCCGGGCGGCCAGTCGCTGGGCGACGCGCCCCTCGTAGCCATGCTGGGACGGTTGGTAATAGCGCCGGCCGGCCACCACGTCGGGCAGGTACTGCTGATCGACCCAGCCGGATGGGTCGTCGTGCGGGTAGCGATAGCCGACGCCGTGACCCAGCCGTTTGGAGGCCTGGCCGGAGGTGTCGCGCAGCGGTGGCGGCACCTCGCCGACCAGCCCGCGTCCCACGTCCCCGAGCGCTGCGCCGATGCCCAGGTAGGCCCGGTTGGACTTGGGCGCCTGGGCCAGGTGGACGACCACCTGGGCCAGGTTGATCCGGGCCTCGGGCAGCCCGACCAGCTCGACCGCCTGGGCGCCGGCGGTGGCGACCACCAGCGCCATCGGGTCGGCCTCGCCGATGTCCTCGGAGGCCGAGATCACCAAACGGCGGGCGATGAAGCGGGGGTCCTCCCCCGCCTCGAGCATGCGGGCCAGCCAGTACAGGCCGGCGTCGGGGTCCGACCCCCGGATCGACTTGATGAACGCCGACGCAACGTCGTAGTGGGCGTCCACGCCGTAGCGCACCGCCTTGGCTCCCATCGCCCCCTCGACGTCGACCAGCGACAGGTCGATGGCCTCGGCGGGCGCCCCGGCCCCGGCCCGCGCCCGGGCCAGGCTGATCGCCACCTCAAGCGTGGTCAGCAGATGGCGACCGTCCCCTGCCGCCGCCACCGCCAGCACCTCAAGCGCCTCCTCCAGGCCACCATCGCCTGGCGGCCCGGTGGAGGTGAGCCCCTCGGCGGCGAGGCCCCGCCGGGCAAGGGTGACCAGCGCGTCGTCGTTCAGTGGCTCAAGGCGGAAAAGCACCGACCGCGACAACAGTGCCGAGTTGACGCTGAAGCCCGGGTTCTCGGTCGTGGCGCCGATCAGGATCACCAAACCGGTCTCGACCGCCGGCAACAGCGCATCCTGTTGGGCCTTGTTGAAGCGATGGACCTCGTCGAGAAACAGGATGGTGCGCCGGCCCCGCTCCCCCAGCCGGGCCTGGGCACCGGCGATCACCTCGCGCACGTCCTTGACGGTGGAGGTCACCGCCGAGCGGGCCTCGAGGTGGGCCGAGGAGGCGCCGGCGATCAACCGGGCCAGGGTGGTCTTTCCCGTGCCGGGAGGGCCCCACAACACCACCGAGGACAACCTGTCGGCTTCGACGAGCACCCGCATCGGCTTGCCCATCCCCAACAGGTGCTCCTGGCCGACAACCTCCTCGAGCGACCGCGGTCGCAACCGGTCGGCGAGGGGCGCCGACGCGGCGGCGAGCTCGTCGGCGGCGGCGCTGAAGAGGTCGTCGCTCACGGCGAGGGCGGGCCCACCGCTGCGGCCTGCTCACGGTTCCAGTCGACGCACTCCTCGTAGCTGGCGCCGGTGCCTCCAAACAGGTCGAGGGCCGACCCGATCGTCAGGTCGACGCGGCCGTCGGAACGTTCGGCGACCAGATCGAGGTCCTCGATCGACCGGGCCCCACCGGCATAGGTCACCGGTCGTCCGCCCCACCGGCCGAGCAGTTCGACCAGCTCGGCGTCGATGCCCTCCTGGCGACCTTCGACGTCGGCGGCGTGCACCAGCAGCTCGGAGGCGTGCTCGGCCACGTCGTCGAGCGCTGACGGGGTGATCTCCAGGTTGGTCAGGCGCTGCCAGCGGTCCATCGCCACCACCCACCGGGTGTTACCGGCACCATCCGAGCCGTCGGTGTCGGCTTCGTCGACGGGGATGCGCCGGGCGGACAGGTCGACGACGAGCGACTCGGCCCCCACCTCGGAGGAGAGGCGGGCGAGCGCCTGGGGGTGGAACCGGCCCCGGTCGTCGAAGAGCGACGAGGTGACGATCACCGCGGAGGCTCCGGCCTCCAACCACATGGCGGCGTTGGTGACGTTGACCCCGCCGCCCAGTTGCAGGCCCCCGGGATAGGCGGCCAGCGCCCGGCGTGCTGACGCGTCGTTCTCGGGGCCCAGCTTGATAACGTGCCCGCCGGTCAGCCCATCGGCGCGATAGCGCTCGGCGAAATAGGCGGCGGGGCGCTCGCTGCGGTGGTTGGTGACCGTCGACGACCCGTCATCGGAGTAGGTGCCGCCGACGAGCTGGACGACCGCTCCCCCGGCGAGATCGATGCAGGGCCGAAAGCGGGTCATGTCGTCGGCGGCAGCAGGCGCAGCCCCAGCTCGTCGAGCTGGTCGGCCCCGATCGGGCCCGGCGACCCGGTCAGCGGGTCGGCGCCGCTCTGGGTCTTGGGGAAGGCGATGACCTCCCGGATGTTCTCCTCGCCGGCCAGGATGGCGACCAGCCGGTCGATGCCGTAGGCGAAGCCGGCGTGGGGCGGGGCGCCGAAGCGCAGCGCCTCCAACAGGAAGCCGAAGTTGGCTTCAGCCTCGGAGTCGGAGATACCGAGCAGACCGAACACGGCCTCCTGCACGTCGCTGCGGTGGATCCGCACGCCGCCGGAGCCCAGTTCCCAGCCGTTGATCACCAGGTCGTAGCTCTGGCTGCGCACCTTCAGCAGCTCGTTGGGATCTCCCAGCTCACCGGCCGCGCCTGCCTGGAGCAGGGCCAGGTCGTCCTCATGGCACATCGTGAACGGGTTGTGGGCCGGCACCGGCCGGCCGGTCACCTCGTCGATCTCCTCGAACAACGGGAAGTCGATCACCCAGCGCACCTGCACGCCGCCCTCGGCGATCGGGGGTCGGCCCAGCTCGAGGCGCAGCAGCCCGAGCACGTGGGTGGTGCGCCGCCACTCGTCGGCGACGAGCAGCAACAGGTCGCCCTCGGTGGCCTCGGTGCGTTCGGTGAGGGCCGTCATCTCGGCCTCGGAGAGGAACTTGGCCACCGGCGAGTCGAGCCCGTCGGCCTTCACCCGCATCCACACGAGGCCCTTGGCGCCCCAGCGTTTGGCCGACTCGGTCAGCTCGTCGAGGCGGCGGCGGGTGAGCTCGGCGCCGCCCGGCACCCGAATCGCCTTGATCGACGGAGCCTTGAATGCGTTGAAGCCGGTCTCGGCGAACACGTCGGTCACCTCGCGCAGCAAAATGTCGAAGCGCACGTCGGGCTTGTCCGAGCCGTAGGTGTCCATCGCGTCGTGCCAGCTGATGCGCTCGATCTCGCCGACCGGCCGACCGGTGACGCCCTCGATCGCCGCCGAGATCGTCGACCCGATCACGTCGAGCACCTCGTCGCGGCTGGCGAAGGCCAGCTCGGCGTCGAGCTGGGCAAACTCGTACTGACGGTCGGCCCGCAGGTCCTCGTCGCGCAGGCAGCGGGCGATCTGGTAGTAGCGGTCGATGCCGCCGACCATGCACAGCTGCTTGTACATCTGGGGAGACTGGGGCAGGGCGTAGAAGGTGCCCGGGTGCTGACGGGAGGGCACGACGAAGTCGCGGGCGCCCTCCGGGGTGGACGCGATCAGCATCGGGGTTTCGATCTCGACAAACCCCTCGTGCTCCATGGCGGTACGGATCGAGGAGTTCACCCGGGCGCGCATGCGCAGGTTGGACTGCATCTTCTCGCGCCGCAGGTCGACGTAGCGGTGCCGCAGGCGGATCGTCTCGTCGACCGCGTCGGCCCGGTCGTCGACGGGGAACGGCGGCGGTTTGGCGGCGCTGAGCACCTCGACCTCGGCCTCGCCGATCTCGACCTCGCCGGTGTCCAGGTCGGCGTTGACCGTGCCCTCGGGTCGGGGGCGGACGACGCCGGTGATCTTCACCACCCACTCGGAGCGGACGTCGACGTCGTGGTCGATCACGCACTGGACGACCCCGGTGTGGTCGCGCAGGTCGATGAACGCCAGGTGCTCGCCGTGCTCGCGTCGGCGGGCGACCCATCCGGCCACGCTGACCCGCTCACCAACGTTGGCGGCCCGCAGCTCCCCGCAGCGGTGGGTGCGGTAGGGCGGGTTGGCGGATACGGCGGGGGTGTCTTCGATGCTCGGCACGAGGATCGATCCTACCGACCGGCGGCGGCCGCCCGGCAGCCGGGGTTCGGTCGGTGCCGCTCACCGGCGGACAGGCGTGGCAGAGTTGGCGCCGGTGAGGGTCGGACGAACACGGGGGCACTGTCGATGGGGTTTATGAAACCGAGCGCGCCCGAGTTCGACACGGCGGCGTGGCCGGCGCTGCCCTACCCCGAGCGTCTCCGGCTGATGTGTCACACCTGGGCGATGCAGGGCTTCGGCGCACCGCTGGTCGCCTACGGCTTCTACGTCGTGAAGCTGGTGCTCTTCGTCGGCGGATTCATCGTGTTTGCGCGGTTCACCGACGGCGTCGACTCGCTGGGGAGTATCGGTGGGTGGTGGGCCCGACCGCAGGTGTTCGCCAAAGCGGTGTTGTGGTGCCTGGTCTACGAGGCGATGGGCCTGGGCTGCGGCAGCGGACCGCTGACCGGCCGCTACTCGCCCCCGGTGACCGCCGGGCGTGCGTTCCTGCGGGTCGGCGGCGTGCGGCTACCACCCTGGCCGCAGCTTCCACTGACCGGGGGCAGCCGCCGGAACGCCCTCGACGTCGGGCTCTATGGCGCGCTGTTGGCGTTAACGCTTCGGGCCCTGCTCGCCGGGGATCCGCTCGCCAGCCGGTGGATCGTCACCCCGATCATCGTCGTGATGGTGCTGGCCGGACTGCGCGATCGCACCGTGTTTCTTGCCGGGCGATCCGAGCACTACCTGCTCGCCGCCTTCGTGTTGTTGTTTCCCTCCGAGCTGTGGGCCGGCGAGCAGGCGGTGCAGGCCGGCCTGTGGTTTTGGGCGGCCACCTCCAAGCTGAACCACCACTTCCCCAACGTGATCGCGGTCATGTTGTCCAACAACCCGTTCTTTCGGTCGCGGCGGCTGCGCCGGTGGTTGTACCGCGACTTTCCCGACGACCTGCGCGGATCGAGGTGGGCCGCCTGGGTGGCCCATGGCGCCACCGCGCTGGAGTACGCAGCACCGCTGGTGCTCGTCTTCGCCCCGAGCGGCCCGGTCCGGGTGGCGGCCCTGGTGGCGATCGTCGCCTTTCACACCGTCATCCTCACCAGTTTTCCGCTCGGGGTGCCGCTGGAGTGGAACCTGTTCTTCATCTACTCGGCGCTCGTGCTGTTCGGGGCCCACGGCGACGTGCGCATCTGGCACCTGAGCAACCCGCTGCTGATCACGGTGCTGGTGGTCTGCCTGGTGGCGATCCCCGCCTACGGCAACGTCCGTCCCGATCGGGTGTCGTTCCTGCCCGCCATGCGCTACTACGCCGGCAACTGGGCGATCGGCACCTGGCTGATGCGACCGGGTTGCCTCGACCGCATCGAGGACACGCTGCGCTGTGCGGCCGCCACGCCGGCCCAGCAGCTGGAGGGGCTTGGCGACGACACCGACGTCCCCCAGGCGCTGGGCCGGGGCCAGGCATTTCGGGCCATGCACCTGCACGGGCGGGCGCTGGCGGCGCTCGTGCCGCTCGGAGCATCGGGCATGTTGGACGATTCTGCGTACCCGGACCCGACCGCGCAGTTGGCACCCGATGAGCTCGAGGTGCTCGACGGCGAGATGGTCGCCGGCATGGTGCTCGGCTGGAACTTCGGCGACGGGCACCTGCACGACGAGCGATTCCTGGAGATCCTCCAGGAGGCCTGCGGCTTTGCCCCCGGCGACGTGCGGGCGGTGATGATCGAGGGCCAGGCACTCGGCTCCCCGACGATGGCCTGGCGCATCGTCGACGCCGCGTCGGGCACGGTGGCCAGCGGCAACCTGGTGGCGGCCGACCTGCTCGATCACCAGCCGTGGGAGGCGAATGGGCTGGCGCTGCACGCCGAGGCCTGAGCCGGCCTCGCTACAACACCTCGAACGCCGCTCCGCTTCTCCGTGCATCGGGTACCGTTCGGCTTCGGGGGAACGATGATGCGTCCGAGCGAGTCGTCCGACGAACGCCAGCCTGACGACGGCAGCGCTCGTCCGCTGGAGCTGCGCGTGCACGGGGTGGGCAACCCGCCCGACGACACGGTGCTGCCACCGGCCGGCTCCGAGACCCACACCGAGGTGCGCCTGGTTCGCTGGGGTCACCTGATCGCGGACAATCGCTGGTTGCCCCTGTGGGTGCTGCTCGCCCCGTTCACGCTGGCCAACGTCGCCGGTTGGATGCACCCGGCCAACGCCCCCCGACGGGCCGCGTGGTGCCGCCGCATCGCCCATGTGGTCGGCATCAGCCTGACGGTGACGACGACCGCCTGGGTCACCCAGCTGGTCGTCGACGTCATCGCCTGGCAGGGCCTGGTCGGCCTCGATGTCTGGACGTACCACCCGCTGCGGCGCCTGTGGTTGGCGGTGGCGGTCACGTTCCTCGGCATCGTCGGCGCCTTCACCCTGGCCGGCCGCACCCGCGCCGCCGCCGAGGCGGTCGCCCCCTACACCGCCGCCCCGGAATCGAGGGGTGGCGTCGACGACGATGAGCGGATCTTCAACCCGGCCTTCTTCGCCCACGAGCCGGACCTGGCCTTTCTGGCGATCGTCCACCAGCTGTTCGCCCTGGGCACCCTGGTCCTCACCGCCGTGTTGGCCTTCCATCGCGCCGGGGCGGCGCCTACCCCGGTTCCTGGGCAGCCGGTGCCCCTCGGCCTGGGCGACGTGTTCGCCACGGTCGGAGCTGCGCAGTGGATCGGCGTGGGGCTGCTGGCGGTCGCCGGCCTGGAGCGGCCCGGGCTGTGGGGCCGGCGCTGGCGCATCTCCGGACCGGCGGTGGCGATGGGGCTGGCGATCCTGGCGTCCAATGCCGGCTGGTCCGGCGTGATGTTGGTCGCCCGCCGAACGCTCAGCTGGCTGGGCGGGGCTCAGATCACCCTGGGCTCGGAGGTGGCCCTGGTGGAGAGCTTTACCGCCGGTGTGGTCGCTGCCGCGCTGCTCGCTGCGCTGATCGCCGCGGTTGCACTGCTGCGGGGAGGACGTGGCGACACGACCCTCCCGGCCGTCCCCCGAACGCTCCTCGTGCTGCGGGTGCTGATCCGCAACGTCGACCTGATCGCCTCGGCCGGGGTGGCCGTGGCGTTCGCCGTGGGCGGGGCGCTGTTCGTCGCCCGGTTTCAGCGCCCCGCCGACGTGTTGGCCCCCTGGCCGGTGCGCATCGAGTCCCCGGGTGCCGGGTGGCTCACCCGGGTGACCGCAGCGGTGCCGCTCCTGCTCGCATTGGGGGCGGCAACAGCAGCGCTGGCCACCCGCTCGGTGCCCCGCCTGCGGCCCTGGGCGGCATCGGTGTGGGAGGTGCTCACCTTCTGGCCGCGCCGTTTCCATCCCCTGGCGATCACCCCGTATTCCGAGGTCGTCGTGCCCGAGCTCCAGCTCGAGGTGGTCGACGGACTTCGGCAGGGGCGCCGGGTGGTCGTTTCGGCCCACAGCCAGGGCTCGGTCCTGGCGGTGAGCGCCCTGGCCGGCCTGGCCGGGGGCGGGGTCGACCTGGCCGGGTCCTCGCTCGTCACCCACGCCTGCCCGATCGGCCCCCTCTATGGCCGGTTCTTCCCCCACCAGTTCGCACCGGAGGCCCTCATCCCGCTGGCCGAGCACCTTGCGGTCGGCGCCCGTACGGGCTCGACCTGGATCAACGCCTGGCGACGCGGTGACCCGGTCGGCGGCCCGGTCGGGTCGGTCGGGTCGGTCGATGGAACCAGCGTGCAACGCGGCCCCGTCGAGATGCCGCTCGGAGGGGTGGGCCACACGGCGGCCTTCGACGACCCCGAGGTGCGACGGGGCATCGAGCTGTTGCTGGCGAGCACTCCCCGGCCGATCCCCGACGAGGTCTTGCCGCGGCTTGACCGCATCCGCTTCTCACCCAAGCCGATGGTGGGCTGGTTCGACCCGTCGGTGCTGTTCCGCGCCGGATCCAGCCTGACCCTCACCGAGGCGGTCGGGCCCTTCGCCGACCGGCGCGAAGTGCTCGCCGCTCTTGATCCGGACGCCGCCGTCATCGACCTGGCGGAGGCGGTGCCCCGAGCCGACCCGTACACGCCGGTGTGGGTCGACTTCGTCGCCGATACCGGCGACGGCCACGTGCCCACGATGGCGGTGGCCTGGCACCTGGCCAGGGGGCTGACCCCAAGCGACACCGACCGGGGGCCCGACGACGAACCGACGGTGACCAGAGCGATCGAGCTCGCCCGGGAACCAATCTGGGACGAGGCGGTGGCGCTGACCCCGCGCAGCCGCCCCGCCGGCCCCGACGTGGCCCTGCCGCGCGGCTCGCTGCTGGTCATCGGCGGCGATCTCGGCTACCCGGTCGGCACCTCCGACACCTATCGGGACCGCCTCGCCGGCCCCTACCAGCAGGCCTGTGACGGTGTGGGGCCGTCACCGGACGGGACGGAGCCGCTCGTCGTGGCCATCCCCGGCAACCATGACTGGTACGACGGGCTGGACGGATTCGCTGCGTTGATGTGCGATCGGGTCCGCCTTGGCGCGTGGCGCACGGCGCAGCGCCGGAGCTACGCAGCGGTGGCGCTGGCCCCCGGTTGGATGCTGTGGGCGGTCGACGGCGGTGTCTCCGGCGGCGACGTCGACCCGACCCAGCTCGACTACTTCACCCGGATCGGCGCCGACCTTTCACCGGATGTCAGGGTGATCCTCACCTGGCCGACCCCGGCATGGGCGACCGGTCATCGCCACGGCGAAGCCCAGGTGGCGCTCGACCGCTTCGTGATCGACACCCTGGGCGACCCCCGCCGGGTGGCGCTGTACCTGAGCGGTGACAGCCACCATTACGCCCACCTCATCGACGAGCAGCACGGTATCCACTACGTGACCGCCGGGGGCGGAGGCGCGTTTACCCACCCCACCCACACGCTGCAGCGACGCAGCGATCACCACTCCCCTGCCCGGGCCACCGTCCCCGCCGGAGCAGATGGCGCAACCGGGTTCGACCCTGCAGCCGGTCCGGTGCACCTCGACGGAGTCCCACCCGGCGAGACCGCCTTTGCCCTGACCGATGCCACCGGTCGCTTCGGGCCCCGCACGCTGCGACTGGGAGCGGTGTTCCCCACCTTTCGCCAATCCCGGCTGGCGTTGCTGCGCCACCTGGCCTTCCCGTTGATCAACCCTGGCTTTCTCGTCGTCACTGGCGCGATCAGCGCGGTGTTCGCCATGATCGCCGTGTTCACCGTCGGCGCTGGGCGCGAGCTGCTCGTCGGCCTCGACGGTCTGGCCGGTCACCTGATGACCAGGTACTGGGCCAATCCGCTCAGCTGGATTCCGTTGCTCATCGTGCTCGTCGCTACCACGCTGTTCGCCCGAGCCGAACGAGCCGACCGCGCCAGCGTCTTTACCGCGCGGGCGGTCGGTTTTGCCCATGGGCTGGCGCAGCTGGCGGTCATCGACGCCGTGCTCGGTTGGGCCTCGTCGGCCGGCGAGCGGCTGGGCAGCCTGGTCAGCGGACGGGACCCGGCGTCGCTGCTCGGCGTGACGATCTCCGCGCCGTCGCTCGTCGGCGGCATCGTCACGGTGGTGGTCGCCGCCGCCGTCGGCGCCCTGGCCTCGGCCTGGCTGCTCGCCGCCTACCTGGTCGTCTCCAACCTGGCCTTCGGCATGCACGACAACGAGGTGTTCTCAGCCCTGCGGCTCACGTCCTACAAGCATTTTCTGCGCATCCGGGTGGAGCCCTCGGGCGACCTGACCGTCTACCCGGTCGGCCTGGCGGCCACCCGGCGGCCGCTCCGCTGGAATGCGCCCTCGGGGGGCGTGGGCATCGACGCCCACCCGGCGACCTTCGCCAGCGATCCGCGCCTGATCGAGGCACCGTTCACGTTCGCTCGACCGTCCTTTCCAGCGCCCACAACCACAACCACACCCGCCCCTGTCCCGGACCCGACCGGGATGGGTCTCAGCGACCGAGCTCGGCCAGCACCGCAGCGACAAGCTGATCGAGCGGCACCTGGCGCTGAGGCGTCTCCGAGCGGTCTGGCCCACCCCGCAGCGGACGCAGCGTCGCCGCTCCGGCCTCCAGCTCGTCAGGTCCGATCAGCACCGCCACCTGGGCGCCCGAGCGGTCCGCCGCCTTCATCTGGGCCTTCATCGACCGGGGTCGACCCAGCCCCGCCTCGGTGAGCTCTCCGGCCCAGGAGCGATCGGTGGCCACGCCCGCTCGTCGCAGCGCTTCGGCGATCTCGAACCCGTACAGCGAACCGGTCGTGTCGACGACGAAGCAGTCGAGCGCCGTCGTGGGGGCATCGAACACGCCTTCGGCATCGCAGGCCAGCAGGGTGCGGTCAACGCCGATGGCGAAGCCGACGCCGGCGGTCGGCGGGCCGCCCAGCGCCTCGACGAGGCCGTCGTAGCGGCCACCGCCGCCGAGCGCGTTCTGCGAGGAGTCGAGCGCCTCGGTGGCGAACTCAAACGTGGTGCGCCGGTAGTAGTCCAGCCCTCGGACCAGCTTCGGCGACACCTCGGCCTCGATCCCCAGTGCGTCGAGGCCGGCCAGCACCCGTTCGAAGTGGGTGACCGACGCCAGGCCGAGGAAGCTGGACAGCTGCGGCGCACCGGCGATGATCGGCTGGTCCTCACTTCGCTTCGAGTCGAGCACCCGCAGCGGGTTGCGCTGAAGCGTCGTCGCCGCCTGCTCGGACAGGTCGCCCAGGTGATTGGACAGATAGGCCGCCAGCGCGTCGACGTAGGCGGCCCGCTCGGCGGCCTCGCCCAGCGAGTTGACCAGCAACCGCAACCGACGGAGCCCCAAGCCGCGAAAGAAGCGCCAGGCCAGCGCAATCGCCTCGGTGTCCAGGTCCGGGTCCTCGGAGCCCAAGGTTTCCAGCCCCACCTGGTCGAACTGCCGGTAGCGGCCCTTCTGGGGCTTCTCGTAGCGAAACTGCGGCCCGGAGTACCACACCTTCCAGGGCAGCACCGCCGGCCGGTGCTCGGTGAAGGCCCGGCACACCGACGCTGTCAGCTCGGGTCGCAACGCCATCGCCCGTCCGCCCTTGTCGGTGAACTCGTACATCTCCTTGGTGACGACGTCGGTCGACGCGCCCACCCTGGTGAACACACCCAGATCCTCGAACATCGGCGTGGCCAGGTGGCGGTACCCGGCCAGCTCGGCCGCATCAGCGAAGCGCTGCACCAGCGCCCGGCGCCGCTCGGATTCGGGGCTGAGCACGTCCCGGGTGCCGATCGGTGCGGTGAAACGTTCCGGGCGGGCGGGTCGGGCCGGTTGAGCCGGTTGGGTTGGCTGATTGGTCGACGGATCGGTCTCGGGCACGGCGACCGATCGTAGCGGGGTGCGGCGGGTCAGCCGTGGGGCTGCACGCGGGCGGCGTCGTACACCGCGTCGACGCCGTACAGGTTGCCGAGCAGGCGTTCGAGGTGTGCCGGGTCGCCCAGCTCGAGGTCGAACCGCATCGTCGTCACCCGGTCGTCGCCGGTGCGGGCCTGCAGCGAGCGCACGCCCACCTGGGCCTCGGCGATCACCTGGGCGATGTCGACCAACAGGCGCGGCCGGTCCAGCCCCTTCACCTCGATCGCCACCTCCCAGCTGCCCCGGCTCTCCAGTTCCCATTCGACGTCGACCACGCGGTCGACGTGCGAGGACAGTGACACCGCGTTGGTGCAGTCGGTGCGGTGCACGGCGATGCCCCGGCCCCGGGTGACGAAGCCCATGATCTCGTCGGGGGGCACCGGGGAACAGCAGCGGGCCAGCCGGACGAGCTCGTCCCGAAAGCCTTCGACGTGAACACCGCTGCCGTCGCTGCGCCGGGGTCGACGCCGCTCGCCCAGCACCTCGCTGGCCAGCATCGGCCCGCCCGCACCCGAGCCGTGCTGAAGCTGTCGGACGAGGCGCCCCGCAACGGTGGCGGCCTGCACCTTCTCCTCGCCGATGGCGGTGACCAGGGCCTCGGCGCTCGAGTACCCCATCTGGCTGGCCACCTCCTCGATCGTCTCGCCCTCGAGCAACTCGGCCGGTAGCCGCTCGCGGCGCACCGCCCGTTCGAGCTCGTCGCGGCCCCGTTCGACGGTGTCGTCGCGTCGCTCCCGGCTGAACCAGGACCTGATCTTGGATTGCGCCGACCGGCTCTTGACGAAGCCCAGCCAGTCTTCCGACGGGCGGTGACCGTCGTTGGCGGTGATGATCTCGGCGGTGTCGCCGGAGCTGAGCACGTGGTCGAGCGGCACCAGGCGCCCGTTCACCCGGGCGCCGATGCAGCGGTGTCCCACCTCGGTGTGCACCCCGTAGGCGAAGTCGACCGGCGTCGAGCCGGCGGGCAGGGTGATCAGGCGCCCTTCCGGCGTGAAGACGTACACCTCGTCCTGGCCAAGGTCGGTCTTCAGGTTCAGCATGAAGTCGTCGGGGTCGGTCAGGTACTGCTGCCAGTCGACGATGCGGTCCAACCAGTCGCCGTGGTTCTCGGAGTCCGGGTCGACCGGCGGCGTGGCCACCGGTGCTTTCAGCACCGAGCCGCTCTTATAGGTCCAGTGGGCCGCCACCCCAAACTCGGCCTGGCGGTGCATCTCGCCGGTGCGGATCTGCACCTCGACCGTCTTGCCGCCGGGCCCGACCACCGTCGTGTGCAGCGACTGGTACAGGTTGAACTTGGGCATGGCGATGTAGTCCTTGAACCGACCGGGGACCGGCCGCCACAGGGCGTGGATGGCGCCGAGTGCGGCGTAGGTGTCCGCCTCGTCGGTGACGATGATCCGCACGCCCATCAGGTCGTGGATCTCGTCGAAGCTCCGACCTCGGATCACCATCTTTTCGTACAGGCTCCACAGGTGCTTCGGTCGCCCGGTGATGTCGCTGTCCACCCCGATGCGCTCCAGGCGGATGCGCATCTCGTCGATCACCTGCATCAGGTACAGGTCTCGTTCCGGGGCGCGCTGGGCGACGAGGTGGTCGATCTCGGCGAACACCTGAGGGTGCAGGGAGGCAAAGCACAGGTCCTCGAGCTGCTGGCGCAGCTCGGTCATGCCCAGCCGGTGGGCCAACGGGGCATACACGTCGAGCGTTTCGCGGGCCTGCTTCTCCTGGTGGGCCGGCGACATGGCGGCCACGGTGCGCAGGTTGTGCAGGCGGTCGGCCAGCTTGATGACGATCACCCGCAGATCGTTGGCCATCGACAGGATGATCTTGCGGATCGTCTCGGCCTTCTGGTGCGCCTTGGAGTCCACCTCGACGCGGTCGAGCTTGGTGCAGCCGTCGACGAGCACGCTGACCGTCGGTCCGAACTTGGCGCTGATCTCGGCCAGCGTGACGTCGCAATCCTCGACCGTGTCGTGCAGCAGCGCCGCACACACGGTGGCATCGTCGGCCCCGTAACGGGCGACGATGGTGGCGACCGCCAAGGGGTGGGTGATGTAGGGCTCGCCGGACGCGCGCAGCTGCCCCTCGTGAGCGGCCTTGGCAAAGTCGTAGGCCCGCTCGACCAGGGCGATGTCGGGCCGGTCCCGGGCCTCGTTCATCGCCAGGACCAGCGGGCGAAGCTCCGACGCCCGCGGTGCGCTGTGTCGTCGCCACGGCAATACGCGTGTCACCGTCGGCATCGGGGGACCTCCTCGGTGCCCAGCCTACGCCGCACTCGCCGGGCCGACGCTCAGCGCTTGGACTTCTTGCGCGGCCGGGGTGGGTGGGGCCGCTCGTACAGGTCGGCCCGCTCGGCTGCCCGGTTGCCCGCCGCCACCGTTCCCTCGTGACGCACCGACGCCTGAGGGAGCTTCGCTGCGCTGCGACGCTTGGAGTACTCGACCCAGCGGGTGTCGTCGGGATCCCCACCGCGATCGATGATCCGCTGGCGGATCTTGACGAACTGAGGCTCGCGCTCCTTGAGCCACTCGAGCAGCGTGGTGGCGATGACGATCGAGCTGTAGGCGCCGGCGACCAGGCCGATCAGCAGCGCGATCGAGAACTCCGACAGCGTCGCCTGCCCGTAGAAGCCCGCCCCGATCACCAGCATGGCGATCACCGGCATCAGCGCGGTGATCGTCGTGTTCATCGTCCGCATGAACACCTGGTTGAGGCTGCGTCTCGACAGGGTGATGAACGTGTAGTGGCCGGTTTTGGTGTAGCGCGCCTGGTTCTCCTGGGATCGGTCGAACACGACGATCGTGTCGTAGAGCGAATAACCCAGGATGGTCAACACGGCGATGACGGTCGGCGGGGTGACGTCAAACTGGAACAGCGCGTACATGCCGAGCGTGATGATCACGTCGTGCAGCAGCGCGGTGATGGCGCCCACCGCCATGCGCCACTCCAGCCTGGCGGTGATGAACACCGAGACGAGCACCAGGAAGATAACGAAGGCCTTGGCCGCCTGCCGGGTGACCGTCTTGCCCCAGGTGGGGCCAACGAAGTTGGTCTCGACGTCGGTCACCTTAACGTCGCCGGCCTTGGCCAGCTCCGCGGTGACCTTCGCCGAGGCCTTCTGGTTGGTCAGGTCGCTCTGCACCCGCACGATGCGCACGTTGTTGGCGTCGGTCACCACCTGCACCTTGGAGCCGGCAGCGACATCGGCGTCGGCGAGCACGGCGGTGGCCTCGTCCTGGGTGAGCGTGTCCGAGGGCACCTCCCAGACGGTTCCGCCGACGAAGTCGACCGACAGGTTGAGCCCGCGGGTGAACAGCGCGCCGAGCGAGATCAGGATCAGCACGCCCGACATGATCAGCAGGCGGCGGTTGATGCGGGGAAAGTCGAAGTCGATCTGGCCCCGGTAGATGCGCCCGTGGGTGCTCACAGCGTTCCCCGATCGGACGTCGCCATCGCAGGCGTCGGTTCCACCTCGGGCACCAGCGGCACGCCGGGGCCTCGTTCTTCGGCCAACTCGGCCGGGGTGTACAGCACCGGAATGCCAAAGCGCGACCGCTTCTCACCCAGCTTGGAGCGGGTGAGGTAGGCGACGGCCGGGCGCATGAAGAAGTAGCTGGCCACCAGGTCCAACGCCACCGACAGCCCGAGGTAGAGGGCAAAGCCCCGCACGCTGCCGGCGGTGAGGAGGTACAGCACCGCCGCACCGATCAGGCTGGACATGTCGGCCTTGACGATCGTGCTGAAGGCGGCCGGGAAGCTCTTCTCTCCGGCCAGGCGCAGGCTCTGTCCGTGGAGCACGTCCTCCTTGAGGTGTTCGTAGAACACAACGTTGGAGTCGAGGGACACGCCGATCGACACGACGATGCCCACCAGTCCGGCCAGCGTCAGCGTTGCCCCGAGCAGCGAGATGATCACCCACAAGAGAGACCCCGATAGCGCCAGGCTGATGAAGGCCACGATGCCCAGCAGGCGGTAGTAGGCGATGAAGTAGATCGCCACGATGCCGAGGCCGATCAGGCCGGCGATGATCACGGCCCGCAGCGCACCCTGGCCGAGCGTGGCGGTGACGGTCTGGGTCTGGCTCGGCCGCAGCTCGAGGGGCAGGGCGCCGAAGCGGAGGGCGGTGGCGACGTCCTTGGCCTCCTGCTCGGCGAAGGACCCGGAAATCGAGATCTGGTCCTTGTCGAAGGTGGCCTCGTTGATCGACGGGGCGGTCAGCACCTCGCCGTCCAACACGATCGCCAGCTGACCCCTGGGCGCCCCACTGGTGGAGTCCTGGGCGTTGGGCGGGCACAACGGATCGCCGTTGTAACAGAGGGTTGCGGCCTGGTTGAACTTGTCGATGCCGTCCTTGCCGCCCCGAAACGTCGGGCCGACCTGCCACTGCCCCTGCGCATCGAGGCCTGCGCTGGCGCCGGACAGCGCATCACCGGTGAGCAGGACGGGGCCCAGCGTGTACCGCTCTTTGCCGTCCTTAGCCAGGAGGGTGACGTCCACGTCCTTCTTGGCGCCGAGCTCGTCCGGGTTGGTCAACTCGGCCTGCTCCAGCTGCAGCAACTCGCCGAAGGCCTGGCTGGTCACGTCGATCCCCTCGGCGTTCTGCGGGACGAACGCCGTCGTCGGCGGCGCCTCGGTGGGCGGTGGCGCTGTGGTGGGTGCAGCGGTGGTGGGGGTCTCCTGGCCGGGCAGGCGCTTGTCCGCCTTGGCGCCGGCGAAGCCCTGGGCGGGCACAGCGGTGGCGGGCGCCGCGGTGGTGGCGGGGGGAGCGGTCGTCGCAGCCGAGGCGGCGGTGGTCGCAGGACCCTCCGGGGTTGCACCCTGCTCGGGGGTGGTGCTCTGCCCGGCAGCGTCGAGGCCGCGAGCGTCGAGCTCCTCCTGTTGAATGTCGGCGGCGCTCTTGCCCTCGGGAATCTTCAGCTCCTTGCGGAGCTCGGCCTCACGCTTGGGATCCGGCGGCACCACGGGGGTGCTGGACAGCACCGGGCGGAACTCGAGCTGGGCGGTGCGCCCGACCAGCTCCAAGGCGCGCTCCTGGTCGTCGATGCCGGGCAGCTGGATGAGGATGTTGTTGCCCTGCGAGCTGATCTCCGGTTCGGACACGCCCAGCGCGTCGACCCGGCTGCGAATGATCGCAATCGCCTGTTCGACCTGCTCGTCGCTGACGTCCTCGGCCGGTTTGCCGTCGACGTAGGGCTCGAGCACCACCGAGATGCCGCCCTGAAGGTCGAGACCGAGGAGCGGCGAGGTGTTGGTGAAGATGACCGCCGCCAAGGCGCCCACCGACAACACGACGATGGCCACCATCTGGATGGCTCCAGCCCGCTTCATCGCTTGGAGCGCTGGCCCTTGTCGCCGCCGTTTGCGTCGTCTCCGCCCTTGCCCTTGCCCCGACCGGCACCACCGGAGTCGGACGTGGTCGGGTCGTCGGTGGGACGGGCGCCGCCGCCCAGCAGGCCGCCGAGCAGCCCGCCGCTCTTGGCGGGCGTGGCGGGTGCGTCCTGGGAGCGCAACACCGCTGCCCTGGCCACCCGGACCACGATGTCGCGGTCGACCTCGAGGTGCACCGTCTCATCGTCGATGTGGTTGACCGTGCCGTACAGGCCCGATGAGGTGACCACCTTGTCGCCCACCTCGATGCCGCTGGTGAACGACGCCTGATCACGCTGCTTTTTCTGCTGAGGGCGGATGAGCACCATGTACATGACGCCCATCATGCCGACCAACAAGATGATCGAGAAGGCGCCGCTGCCGCCTGATTTCTCTTGCGCAAGTACCAGAAGAGTTTCCACGAGGGGGCGATCTTATGGGTCCCTGAGCACGAGTGGAAACCGGGGCGCCTTACGCCCAGACGGCGGCCACCTCACTCCTGAGAGCGTCGAGCGTTCCGGCGGCGATCGCGGCGCGCATGCGGTCCACAAACGCCAGCATCCAGGCCAGGTTGTGCAGCGCGCACAGGGTTTTCCCGGCCGGCTCCCCGACGACGAGCAGGTGCCGCAGGTAGCCGGCGGAGTAGGTGGCGCACACCGAGCAGGCGCACGCCGGGTCGATCGGCCGGTCCGACCGGGAGAACTCGGCCCGTTTGGCGTTGACGCGCCCCCGGTCGGTCAACAGCGTGCCGTGGCGGCCCAGCCTGGTGGGCAACACGCAGTCGAACATGTCGACACCACGGGCCACCGCCTCGATCATCGAGCGGGGGTCCCCCACGCCCATCAGGTAGCGGGGCTGATCGGCGGGCAGCTCGGCGATCGCCGCCTCGAGCGCCCCCATCATCGGGCCGCGCTCCTCCCCGACCGACAGGCCCCCGATGGCGTAGCCGTCGAAGTCGAGCGCCACCGTTCGCTGGGCCGACTCCCGGCGCAGTGCCGCATCGGTGCCGCCCTGACCGATGCCGAACAGCGCCTGATCGTCCCGGCGTCGGTGCGCCGCTTTGGCACGCTCGGCCCAAGCCGCAGTGCGCCGCACGGCGCGGGCCAGGTCGCTGCGCTCCGCCGGCAAGGGAAGGCACACGTCGAGCACCATCTGGATGTCGGCGCCGAGGAGTTCCTGGGTGGCCACGATGCTCTCGGGGGTGCAGCGCACCGTGTCGCCGTCGTACACCGAGCGAAAGGTCACCCCTTCGTCGTCGACCTTGGGCGACAGCGAGAACACCTGGAACCCGCCCGAGTCGGTGAGGAGGTGTCCACCCCAGCCGGCGAAACGTCCCAGGCCACCCAGTGCGGCCACCGTGTCCGCCCCGGGGCGCAGCATCAGGTGGTAGGTGTTGGCCAACATGAACTCGGCGCCCAGGTCGGCCAGCTGAGCGGTCGTCGCCGCCCGGATGGTGCCGCGGGTGCCCACCGGCATGAACACCGGGGTGGCAAAGCCCCCCTTGGGCGTCGGCACCCGGCCGGTGCGGGCGGCCCCGTCGGTGGCGGTGACGTTCAGCTTCAGCTTCATCGGGGGTCCTCTAACGGGTCGAGGGGCTGCGAGCGTCGATCGAGCAGCGTGGCATCCCCGAACGACAGGAACCGGTAGCCCTCGGCGAGTGCCCGGTCGTACAGCTGGCGCCAACGGGGACCGATGAACGCGTCGATCAGCACCAGCAGGCTGGACCGGGGCAGGTGAAAGTTGGTCATCAGCCGGTCGACGACCAGAAACTCGGCGCCGCGGTGCAAGAAGAGCTTGGTGGTGGCGGCGAGGTCGCCGCTGCGGGCCGCCGATTCGAGCGCCCGCAGGGTGGTCGTGCCGACCGCCAGCACCGATCCGGGCGTCGCCGGGTCGTGCGCAGCGCGGATGGCCGCCCAGGCGTCGGGGGCGATCCGGTAGCGCTCGCCGTGCATGGCGTGATCTTCGACGCGGTCGGCCGTCATCGGCCGGAACGTGCCCAGGCCCACCTCGAGGTCGACGCTGACCACCTGGGCCCCGGCCTCGACGACCGCATCGAGCACCTCCCGGGTCAGGTGCAGCCCGGCGGTTGGCGCCGCCGCCGACCCGGGCCGGTCGGCGAACACGGTCTGGTAGCGCTCCGGATCGCGGGGCCGGTCGTCCAGGTACGGGGGCAGCGGCATGACGCCGTACTCCTCGAGGGCCGCATCGGCCGCGTCGTCCAGGTTCCGGCCGTCGAGGGTCCGGCCGTCGGCCGCGCCGTCGATGCCGAGCTCGACCACCCAACGGCCCTCGCCGTCGTAGGCCTCCAGGCGCACGTGAAAATCGTCGGGTCCGGCTGCGTCGGGACCACCCGTGTCGGGTCCAGCTGCGTCGGTCCGGACCTGTGGACGCAGCACATCGCCCGGCTTCAGCTTGGCCGACGGTCTCACCAGGGCCTCCCAACGGATGGTCGAACCGTCGAGTGGCGACAGCAACAACACCTCCCCGGCACCGCCGGTGGCGCGTCGGACCGCCAGGCGCGCCGGGCGCACCCGGGTGGTGTTGACGACGACGACGTCGCCCGGCCCCACCTCGGCGGGCAAGCCGGCCACCCGGGAGTGCTCCGGCGGCCGGTCGGGGCCTCGGTCGATCAGCAGACGGGCAGCGTCGCGGGGCTCGACTGGCTCCTGGGCGATGGCCTCGACGGGCAGCTGGTACTCGAACTCGCTCAACCGCACTGGCTCCGTGCCTCCCGATCTTCCTCGTCGATCGTCCGACCGTGGCCGGGGTCGCCCGGACGGTGACCGGGCCCGAGGCGCCGCTCGCGTGACCCATGCCGCAGGGACGGCCTGGGCACCGACCCGGCCAGCGAGGAGACTACGCTCAACACTTCGGTGGTTCCGTCATTCGGATCGCAGCGTCAACCGCCCCTGGCCTTCGGCCCGACGGCCAGCCCACCGGACCATTCGAACCCACACCCCCCCGGCCCATCGATGCCGACAGCCACTTGCGAGGACCCCACGCGCCATGGACGACACCCGCCCCACCCTCGATCCCGCCGCTGCCGAGCTGATCGGCACCGATCCCGGCGAGGTGGTCGTGATCGGCGCCGGCCCGGCCGGCCTCACCGCCGCCTTCCAGCTGCACAAGTACGGCATTGCCTCGACGATCCTCGAGGAGTCCGACCAGGTCGGTGGCATCTCCCGCACCGAGGTGCGCGACGGCTGGCGCTTCGATATCGGCGGTCACCGCTTCTTCACCAAGGTGCCCGAGGTCGAAGCGCTGTGGCACGAGATCCTGCCCGACGAGGACTTCATGATGCGGCCCCGCAAGAGCCGCATCTTCTATGACGGCAAGTTCTACGACTACCCCCTGCGGGCCACCAACGCCCTGCGCAACCTGGGCATCATCGAGGCGATCCGCTGCGTGCTCAGCTACATCTGGGTGCGCATCCGTCCGCCGAAGGATCAGACCAACTTCGAGGGCTGGGTGGCCGCCCGCTTCGGGTGGCGCCTCTACGGCACGTTCTTCAAGGCCTACACCGAGAAGGTGTGGGGCGTTCCCGCCGACCAGATCGAGGCGGACTGGGCCGCCCAGCGCATCAAGAACCTGTCGCTGTTCAGCGCCGTGGTCAATGCTCTCTTGCCCAATCGAAATCAGAAGGACATCGCTTCGCTGATCGAGGAGTTTCAGTACCCCAAGTACGGGCCCGGCATGATGTGGGAGGTGTGTCGCGACCACGTGGTCGCCGACGGCTCGACGATGCACTACGAGACCGAGGTGACCGGCATCCGCCACGCCGACGGCGTCGCCACCCATGTGATCGCCACCCACCCCAACGGCACGACCGAGGAGCACGAGGCCGACCACGTCGTGTCGTCGATGCCGATCTCGGCGCTGCTCGCCGGCATGGACCCGCCGGTGCCCGACCACGTGATGGCGGCGGCCAACGGCCTCAGCTACCGGGACTTCATCACGGTGGCCCTCGTCGTTCCCGAGTCCAAGGTGGACTGGAACGACAACTGGATCTACATCCACGATCCGGCGGTCGCCACGATGCGAATCCAGAACTTCGGTTCCTGGTCCCCGTACCTGGTCAAGGACGGCAGCAACGTGCTCGGTCTCGAATACACCGTGTTCGAGACCGACCACGCCTGGACTGCCCCGGACGACGAGTTGATCGAGCAGGGCAAGCGCGAGTTGGTGTACCTGGGCCTGATCGAGCCCGGCGACGTCGAAGGCGGCTACGTCGTTCGCCAGAAGAAGGCGTATCCGACCTACGACGAGACCTACAAGGCCAACGTCGACGTGCTGCGGAATTGGCTGGACACCCATACCGCCAACGTGCACCCGATCGGCCGCAACGGCATGTTCCGGTACAACAACCAGGACCACTCGATGTACACGGCGATGCTGACCGCCGAGAACATCGCCACCGGCTCCACCCATGATGTGTGGACGGTGAACGTCGAGGAGGAGTACCACGAGGAGGGCCCGGCCGAGAAGCCGAGCTTTGCGTCGAAGCCGTCGACCGGCCGGGACGCGCCGATCATCCCCTCGACCGCACCCCGCATCGAGCGCTGACGCCGCCCGGCACCGTCGCCGGGTCGCTCTGAAACGTTCCACATGGCACCGGGGCGCCGGTCGGATCCCGGTCGGCGCCGGGTGGTTCACTCCTCCGGGACCAGGCCGGCGCGGACCGCCCACGCCGCCAGGGAACTGCGGGTGCGACCGTCGAGCCCCAGCTTGCGCTGCGCCGAAGTGATCAACCCGTCGACGCTTCGTTTGGGGCGGTTCAGGTCGCGGGCGATCTCTGGGCTGGCCATGCCCTGCGCCACCCGCCGGGCTACCTCGATCTCGGCGGGTGACAGCTGCGCATGATCGTCGAGAAACTCGATGCCCGCCTCGAAATAGACACCGTGATGGGCCGACAGCACGGCATCGATCAACTGCAGGGCCGCCGACCGCTTGGACACGAAGGCGCTGGCCCCGGCCGCCTTGGCCTGGTCGCGGATCATCGATGTGGCGAACATCGTGCAGACCACCACCGGGATGCCCCAGGGCACCACCCGTTCGACCGCCTGTATGCCGGCGGCCTCGTTTGGCAACGACAGGTCGACGATCACGACGTCGGTGTTGGCCGGTTCCGTCGCCGGCAGCGGCACGGTGCGGATCGAGCCGAACGCGCCGACCACCTCGAGGCGGGCATCAGCCTTCAGCTCCGCGACCACACCACTTCGGGTGAGTTCGTGGTCGTCGATCACCAGCACCCGCACCGGATGCAGTTCGTGAGCCATCTCGAACGTCCCTCCCTCCGTCTCCGCTCGCCGAGCGCAGACCCGTCCTCCCGGCAGGGTACCCGGGCGGCCTGAGGTGCGGTTCAGCCGTCGTTGTCGAACAAGGTGGCGCTGGGCGTCGGCGCGTCCGGCACCGGAAGGCCCAGGTGCTTCCAGGCCGCCGGGGTGGCCACCCTGCCTCGGGGCGTGCGCATCAACAGGCCCTGTTGGATGAGGAACGGTTCGTGAACGTCCTCCACCGTCTCGGTTGGCTCGGCCACCGCGATCGCCAGGGTCGACAACCCGACCGGCCCACCGGCGAAGCGCCGAACGATCGAGTCGAGGATCGCCCGGTCCACCTTGTCGAGCCCCAGGTTGTCGATGCCGAACACCGCCAACCCTCGCTGGGCCACGTCGGCGTCGATGTTGCCGTCGGCCTCGACGTCGGCGTAGTCCTGCACGCGGCGCAGCAGCCGGTTGGCAATGCGGGGCGTGCCCCGGGACCGCCGAGCGATCTCGCGGGCGCCCTCGGTGCTCAGCGGCGCCTCGATGATCGTGGCGGTGCGCTCGACGATCGACTGGAGGTCGGCGCTCTCGTAGTAGTCGAGGCGGGCGACCAGCCCGAAGCGATCGCGCAGCGGTCCGGTGATCAGCCCGGTGCGCGTGGTCGCGCCGACCAGGGTGAACTCGGGCAGATCCAGCCGGATCGACCGGGCCGCCGGCCCCTTGCCCAACACGATGTCGAGCTGGAAATCCTCGATCGCCGGGTACAGCACCTCTTCGACCGCCCGGGGCAGCCGGTGGATCTCGTCGATGAACAACACATCGCCGTCGCCGATCTTGGTGAGGATGGCCGCCAGGTCCCCGGCCCGCTCCAACGCCGGACCGCTGGTGACCTGCATGGTCGAGCCCACCTCGGTTGCGACGATGCCGGCCAACGTGGTTTTGCCCAGGCCGGGCGGCCCAGCGAACAGCAGGTGGTCGGCTGCGGCGCCGCGCCGACGAGCCGCCTCCAAGATGATGCGCAGGCGTTCCTTCAGCTCGCGCTGGCCGACGAACTCGGCCAGCGTGCGGGGCCGCAGCCCGGGCTCGGCGGTTTCGCCGTCCTCGCTGCCGGGAGCCCCGTCCGGCGGCGGTTCCAGGGGATGGTCGGCCTCGGTCGCCCGGGGTTCGATCAGCTCGTCGCGGGCCATGCTATTTTCCCGCCAGGTGCGCTGCGGGGGTACTCAACGGTTCGCCCATCACGTTCAGTCTCCAGCCAGATGGGCGAGGGCGGCGCGCAACAGCTCCGCCGGGTTGTCGCCGGCGGGCAGGGCGGCGACGGCGCGGTTGGCCTCGTCGGCGGAGTACCCCAACTCCCCCAGCGCCGATCGCACATCGGCTTTGGCGCTCGCCACAGGCTCACCGGAGGCGCCGCCGTCGGCGTCGCCGCCGGGCACCGTCCCAACGTCGAAGCTGCCGACATCGAGTCGGCTCTTCAGTTCGATCAGCAGCCGCGCCGCCGTCTTCTTACCGACGCCGGGAACCAGGCACAGGGCGGCCAGGTCGTCGGCGGCCACCGCCCGCGCCAGCTCGCCCGGGGAGTGCACCCCGAGGATGGCCATCGCCAGCGCCGGGCCCACGCCGTGGGCGCCGATCAGCACCTCGAACAGCTCCCGCTCGTCCTCGGTGGCAAAGGCGTACAGCGTCTGTGCGTCCTCGCGCAGGTGGTGGTGCACCCAGCAGAACAGCTCGTCGCCCAGCTCGCCCCCGGCGGCGACCAGCCCCGGTGACGCCGCACAGCGATAACCGATACCGGCAACCTCGATCGTCAGCTCGGCGCCATGGCGGGCCAGCAGCGTGCCGCGCAGCGACCCGATCATCGGCCGGCCCGGACGCTGGTGGCGCTGCTCGACGCGCGGCGTCCGGTGGTGCCGACGCCGGCGATCGCCACATGACACAACGCGATCGCCGCTGCGTCGGCGGCATCGGCGGGGTGTGGCGGTTTGCTCAGCCCCAACAGCCACTGCACCATCGTGGCCACCTCGTCCTTGTCGGCGGAACCGTGTCCTGCGACCGCACCCTTCACCTGGTTCGGCGAGTACTCGACGACGTCGCAGCCCCGCCCGGCCGCCTCGGCCAAGACGAGCCCGCTGGCCTGGCCGACCGAGATGGCGGTGCGCACGTTGACCTGAAACAGCACCCGTTCAACCGCAACCGCCTGGGGTCGAAGCTCGTCGAACAACGCCCGAATGTCGCCGGCCAGCTCGGCCAGCCGCTCGGGCACCGGCGCCGACGGCGGCGTGGTCAACACCCCGAGCGCCACCGTGCGATGGGTGCGGCCATCGGTATCCAAACAGCAGTACCCGCATCGGGACAAGCCCGGATCGATCCCGAGAACGAACACGCGTACGACCCTATCCGATTGATCGCTTTGCCGGGGGGATCGCTCGGGGGCGAATATCGTCGGAGACCCCCTCCCCCGGTCATCTACGCGGGCCACACAGCGACAGGAACTCCATGAGCAACACGAAAGCCTTCACCGGCCCGGCGGGGCGCCACCGGCGAGCTTCGTGGTTGCGGCGCAGCGGTGTGGCGGTGTCGTTGTCGGCGCTGCTCCTGGGTGCATCATGTGGGAGGACGGTCGACGAGGCTGCGACCGATCGCACGACGACCACCGAGACGGAGGAAGCCTTCGTCGCGACGAGCCCCCCACGGGAGCTGACCACCGGGGAGGTCGACGACGACACCATCGCCATCGTCGAGGAGTACCGCATCGACGGCGACCAATTGGTTCCCAACGACGACACGCCAATCCCCGCCTTGACCCAGAAGGCGTGGGGCCGCTTCGCTGCGCTGTTTCCCGCCGCCGGGCGCCCGGAGATCGACCTGCTCGTCGGCATCGACCAGGACGCCTCGGACGGCACCGACGGAGCCCTCCAGAACAGCGCGACCGATGACGACAAGCGGTACCTGGCCATCGACGTCAGCGGCGCGGTGGAGTTCAAGGAGCTGACCCGCACGATGATCCACGAGTACGCCCACCTGCTGCAGTTCCGCCCCTCGGCGTTGACTCCAGGCACCGAGGACGAGTTCTGCGACGTGTACGACGGTGGGGAGGCGTGCCCCAAGCCGGGGTCGTACCTGCGCCTGTGGAGCGAAGCCTTCTACCCGGACGTGACCGATGGCGACGACTATCCGGAGGAGCAGTCCGACATCGACGATCGCTACAGCGCCACCGAGCACGTCACCGACGACTACGCGGCCACCAACCCCGCCGAGGACATGGCCGAGACCTTCGCCGAGTGGGTGCTGCTCAATGCCCCCGCCGGTCCGAAATTCGTCAACGACGACCCCCACTACGACGCTCCCGTCACCGGCGACCGGGTGGTCGACCAGAAGCTGCGCTTCTTCGATCAGTTCCCCGAGTTGGTGGACCTGCGGGCCAACATCCGCGGTGAGCTCGGGTTGGCCCCGCTGGCGGTGCCGGCAGCGACCGGTTGAGCCGGCGGGCCGGTCAGCCGGTCGGTTTGGCCCGGCACGGCTCGCCGCCGCAGGGGTCGATGATCGTGCCGGTCTCGAAGAACGTCTGCTTCTGCGTGACGAATCCGATCGCCCGACGTGGGTCCTCGTGCGGGTCGGCGCACTTGGCGTCGGCATCCACCTCGTCCTCGCTCAGCGAGCTGCAGGTGTCGATCCACTCGTCGCTCATCGTCGGGCTGACGTTGCCGGGGGGCGGGGCGAGCGCACCACTGTCCCAGTAGAACAGCGCCGAGCCATCGGCCGGGTAGTCGGTGATCGGGTCGAGCCCCCACAGCGGCTCCTCCCGGGGGTCCCGGCCATCGGCCAGCGACGGCTCGTGGAAGGGGATCTTCAGCATTCTCGCCATGTTCTCCGCCGTCACCGGGGCCACCTGATGGTCACCGAAGGCGACGGCGAAGATCACCTGGTGTTCGGGGGTTTTCGGATACGGATTGGAGGTGAGGTGTTGCACGTAGCCGCCCGCCTCGCCCCGATCCCACAGCATCTGTAGCAGGCCGAACACCAGCTGGCGGTCGGCGTCGCTCGGGTAGGCGGGGTCCATCACCGCGGCATAGGTGGCCCAGTCGGTCGAGCGCTGCAGCAACGTGGAGTAGTTCATGCCCGGTACCCCCAGCGTCGCCCGCTTCCAGTCGGTGGCCACCGCCGTGGCGGCGGCGCCCATGATGGCGCCCTGGCTGTTGCCGTCGAAGAACACCTCGTCGGTGAAGTAGCTGACCGAGCCGTCCTTGTTCCGAAACTGCGGAAGCTGGGGCAGCGACCGGGGGTCGATGATGGCCCTGGCCAGCACGAGCTGCGCCAGGATGCCCTGCTGCATGCGGTCGGCCATCGCCGGAAACTTCGAGAGATCCCCGAGGGCCTCGGTGGCATAGCCGATGTCCTGTGTGCTCATGCCCAGCCAGTCGGTGGCGCAATACATCTGGTTGCCGGAGGCGGCGTTGGCCCCCAGGTCGTTGCCGGCCACCTCGTCCCGGCTGCCCAACAACCCATGGCCGTAGACGACGGCGCGGGCCTTGCCCCCCAGCTCGTTGCCCAGCTGGGCGTTGGTCAGCATGCATGTGAACCCGGCCTGGTAGGTCGTCCCCGTCGCCTTGGGCGTGGTGCCGTCTTTGTCGTAGGTCATCGGCGACCCGGGCTCGCCCTTTCCCTTCAAGAACAGCGGCAGGGCGAAGGTGCCGGTGACCTTGCGGCCGATGCCCTTGGGCAGCTTGGTCGGGTTCTCCTCGGTGCCGGTGACCTTCACGACGACCGGCTGCTTCTCGGTTGCCTTCAGCGCAGCGTTACGCATCGACAGCAGCCGACCCGACAGGCTGGAGGTGCTGGCGACGGTGAAGTCCCAGGCGACGATCAGCCCGGCGGTGTCGACGCCGGCCTCGTCGAGCTGGTCGAGCACCGGCGCCAGCTCGTCAGAGCGCTCGCCCAGCGTGGCCTTGGCTCCGGCCGAGACGTCAACCTCGTCGAGGTCAAGCCCATCCCGGATGGCACGGAAGGCGGCCGACGGGGGGATCGCGCGGCCCCGCTCGTCGAGCAGGTCCCGATAGGCGACCGCAAAATGATGCCCCTCGGGGAGCGAAACCGCCGGCCGCATGATCGTCAACCGTTCGGCCGGGTCCTCGGCCCGCTGGTCGACCTCGACCCAGTGGGGAATCTGCTTGCCATCGGTCAGGTCGAACAACACGCTGGGGCTGTCGGCCGACATGCTGACGCTCAGTTCGCCTTCGGTCGGCGTGGCGCTGCGCTCGAGGTCCACGTTGGGGAAGTAGGTCAGGATCGGGGTGTTCGGGCTGAAGCCGTCGTTACGGTTCCATTCGGTCGGGTCGATGTGGACGTCGTCGGCGTTGGCCGGCATGTTCTTCTCGACAAAGGCCACCGTTCGGCCGGTCCCCTTCTCCGAGGACACCGACGACGTCCCCGAATCGTCGGACATGGTGTAGGTGCCGGAGGGAAACGGCAACAGGCATCTGGTCGTGTCCAGGGCATCGCAGCCGGGACCCTGGTCGTCGAGTCGGGTGAGGGCCTGAAGCTCGGTGGTCGACAGTTCGGGCGCCGCGGTGTCGGAGCCGGTCGACTCCTCGGCGGTCCGGTCCGACGCCGTGCCGTCGGTGCAGGAGGCGCCCAACAGGGCGACGGTCAGCGCGGTTGCCGCCACCGCCAAAGGGGCCTGGCGACGCGTGGTCGGCGGCTGCATCGTTCGCCCCGCTCGGGCCCGTCGTCGGAACACGTTGTCCTCTCCTCGGTCGGGCCGGCTGAGCGCCCGACACCTGGTGGCTGGCACTCGAACGCCTGCGCTTGGTGGCTCGGCCTGCGGCGGCCGACGAGTCGGCGCTGCCGATGCTCAACGCTACCCGTCCACCCTCGATCGTCGTTGGACCCTTGAAGCGGGCCCACGGGTCGCCGATGGAGGTCGCCCGCAGGTTTGGCCGCGTGCGGTGGCGGGCATCTGGCAACCTTGCATACCGCCCACCACCGCCTCCCGGGGGAACCACCATGATCGACCAGACGTCCACCGCCACTTCGCCGCCCACCGATGACGGTGTTGGAGGTGACGTGGACGGTGCCCCGAGCTCCGAACATGGCTCGCAGAACGCTCTCACGGGCGCGGACCCCGGCGCTTCGACATCGATCGAGGTGCGCCCCGAATCGGCGCTGCACACCGATAAGGGCACCACGACGATCGCCGAGGGGGTCGTCGCCAAAATCGTGGGCATGGCCGCTCGCGAGGTGGCGGGCATCCACTCGATGGGTTCCGGGTCGGGCCGAGCGATGGGGGCGGTCAAAGACCTGCTGCCCGGCAGCTCGTCCAGCGTGACCGAGGGCGTCTCGGTCGAGGTCGGCGCCACCCAGGCGGCTGCCGACCTCAGCCTCGTCACCATCTACGGGGCTGCGATCCAGGACGTCGCCCAAGCGGTTCGTGACAACGTCATCCGCCGGGTGCAGGAGATGACCGGGCTCGAGGTGGTCGAGGTGAACATCTCGGTCACCGACGTCAACGTGCCGAGCGACGGTGTCCAGGCCGGCTCCGACGGTCAGGCCCAACCGGGTGCGCACCAGCGGGTGCAGTAGCGGCGATGAGCCCCAACGGTCCCGCAGACGGGCCGCCACCCGCCGCTCCCGAGACCGTCCTGGGGGTCCCTCCGGGTGCGACCGAACGAGAGATCGACCTCGCGTGGCGCGCCTACGTGAAGCGTCACCACCCCGACCGGGGCGGCGACGCCGAGGCGTTCCTGCTCGGACGTTCCGCCAGGGAAACCTTGCTGTCGTCGATCGGCCCCGCATCTTGCACCCCCAGGAGTGCGAGTCCGGTCCTGGGCGCCCCGTCGCGACGACGGCTGAGGGTGCGGCGCCTGCGCCGGTCGTTGGCCACGATGTTCCCGTCCCTGGCGCCTCCACCTTCGCGGGTCGACTGACGCCATGACCGCTGACCCTCACACGCGCCCGAGCCGTCTCGCCGGCGCTATCGACGGACCGATCCGATGAGCGACGTCGTGCGCCTCGCCTTCCCCGGATCGATCGACGGCCGCCTCGACGTGTCCTTCGAGGTGATCGCCAAGTTGGCGACAGGGTTGGCCCTCACCGTCGACGGCGTGGCGCAGCCTGCCCAACGAAGCGGCCTGCGACGCCTGGCCGGGTCGGCCGACGCCCCCGTGACCAGCGCGGTGACCCGGGAAGGCGGCGGGGTTCGGATCACCCTGCGGGTCGATGCCAGCTGGGGCACCCCCCTGGGCGAGCTGGCCGACAGGCTCCGACGAACGGTGTCCGACGGCGTCAACGCCTCGCTGGGAACGACCCTCGACCCCGAGGCGGTCTGGGTTCGCTTCGATGCCCTCCGGGTCGAGGACACCGACGGGGCGCTGCTGTGAGGGGCAACCGGCTCCGTCGCGTCGCCCGGGCAACCGCAGCGCTGGCCGCGTTGGCGCTGATGGGCGTCGGCACGTTGGTCGTCATCGAGGCAGTGGCCCACATCGGCGGGTTTTCGCCGGTTGCGTTCAGATGGCCGGTGCTCGCCCGTCGTTTGGAGGACGTTCGCCTGGGTGAGCGTTGGCTGACGGGGGTTGCGGTGGGCCTCTGTGCGCTCGGCGCATGGTTGCTGCTGCTCAGCCTGGCCAGGACGGAGCGCCGACGGGTGGCGCTGGCGCTCGTTCCCGCCGGGATGGTGGTGACCCTCGACCTGGCCGATGCCCGCTCGGCAGCGGTGCGCGCAGCCCGGTCGGTGCCGGCGGTCGAGCGAGCATCGGCCCGGTGGACGGTCCGCAAGCGGGTCCGGGTGAAGGTTCGCTACCACCCCTCCGACCTGCCGCCGGGCGCCGACGTCGATGCGCTCGTCCAACAGCGGGTGGTCGCCGCCTTGGAGCGTCTGGCCATCCAGCCCCGGCGCGGCATCAAGGTCAAGCGGTCGAGGCGGTCGCCGTGAGCCGTTGGGATCGGGCATGGCTGATCGTGCTCGGCGTGATCAGCGCGTCGGTGGGGGCGACTTTTCTCGTGTGGCACCGCTGGATCAACCCCGGCCGCCGGGTGGTCGGCGAGCCATTCAAGGGCTGGCTGGGCGAGCCGTGGTTTCCGTGGGCGGTCGCCGCACTCGGCGTGGCCGTCGTCCTCGCCGGGCTCGCCTGGCTGATCAGCCAGACCCGCCGCACCCGCGACCGGGCCGACCGCTTCGATGCCGGAGGCGGCCCAGCCGATGCGCCTGTCTCGGTGCGAGCCCGCCCGGCGGCCGACGCGGTCGCCCAGCAGGCCGAGCTGGTGCCCGGTGTGATCTCGGCGGCGGCGCGGGTGCTCTCCGACGCACCGCCCACCATCGAGCTGCGCCTGATCGTCGACGACGGATACGACCTGACCGCCCTCACCGGCCGGATCGACGAGCGGGTGCGGGCCGGACTGCGCCGCACGCTCGGCCGGCCGGACGCTGCGCTGATCCTGCGCATCGGCCTCAAGCACGCCAAGACCGGCGTGGTCGACGGCGGCACGCTCGTTGCGCCGACCGCCTCCGCTCGGGCAATTGTGGCACCGGGCAAGGTGCCCCAGATCACCCTGACCCAGGCCATCCTGCCGGTTCCGGCGTTGCCGCAACCGGCAGGGTGGCCTGGCGGGTCACGGCCGTCAGATCACTCGGCCGAAAGCTCGGCGGCGACGTCGTCGGGCACATCGACGTTGGCGTAGGTGTCGGCCACATCGTCGTGGTCCTCCAGCGCATCGATCAGCGCCAGCACGCCCCGCGCCTCGCCGGCGGTGGCCAGCTCGACCAGGTTGATCGGGATCATCGTCAGCTCGGCCGACGTGGTGGCGATGCCCGCCTCGACCAGCCCGTCGCGCACCGCCATCAGCTCGTG
Organism: Candidatus Microthrix subdominans; assembly: GCA_016719385.1. Taxonomy (NCBI): domain Bacteria; kingdom Bacillati; phylum Actinomycetota; class Acidimicrobiia; order Acidimicrobiales; family Microthrixaceae; genus Candidatus Neomicrothrix; species Candidatus Neomicrothrix subdominans. Next base: position 154,992 of record JADJZA010000009.1, read on the forward strand.
CGGGTCGGTGGTGACCACCCAGGCCCCGTCACCGGGGACGATGTCCTCGGCGCCGGCCTCGATGGCGGTCAGCATCAGCTCGTCCTCGGTCACCTCGGCGGGCACGAGGATCATGCCCTTGCGCTCGAACTGCCAGGCGACGGCGCCCGGCTCGGCCAGCGACCCGCCCGCCTTGGAGAAGATCGCGCGGATCTCGGCGCCGGTGCGGTTGCGGTTGTCGGTCGAGCCGTCGAGGAAGATGGCCACGCCGTGGGGGCCGTACCCCTCGTAGGTGACCTCCTCGTAGGTGACCCCTTCCAGATCGCCGGTACCCCGTTGGATGGCACGGTCGATCGTGTCGACCGGCACCGAGGCGTCCCGGGCCTTCTGGTACATCGTGCGCAGCGTGGGGTTGGAGTCCAGGTCGCCGCCCCCTCCCCGGGCGGCGATCTCCAACTGGCGGATGAGCTTGGCGAAGAGCTTGCCGCGCTTGGCGTCGGCGGCGCCCTTCTTGTGCTTGATCGTCGCCCATTTGGAGTGACCCGACATACGTGGTGATCCTTCTCGTTGGCGTGGGGCTGTGAGCGGAGGCCGCGCTCCGAGGAGCGCCCCGCTTATCCGAGCATAGGGGCACCACCGGCGACCGTTTCCAGCCACGCCCGATGGAAACGGGTGTCGTCGCTGAGCTCGGGGTGGAACGTCGTCGCCCAGGCCCGGCCCGAGGCCACCGCCACCGGTTCGGACCCCAAGGCGGCGAGCACCCGCACGTCGGCACCCACCCGCTCGATGCGGGGCGCGCGGATGAAGACGGCGTGGATGGCGGCCGGCAGTTCGGCGCCGTCGGCCACCTCCAGATCGGCTTCGAAGCTGGCCAGCTGGCGGCCGTAGGCGTTGCGCCGTACGGTCACATCGATCGACTGAAAACTCGCCTGGTCCTCGCGGCCGTCCCGGATGTCGGAGGCGAGCAGGATGGCGCCTGCGCAGGTGCCCAGCACCGCCATGCCATCGGCGAGCCGCGCCGCCAGAGGCGCCCGCAGGCCGCTGCTGTCCAACAGCTGGGACATCGTGGTCGACTCCCCGCCGGGGATGATCAGCGCGTCGACGTCGTCGAGCGCCGCTGCGGTGCGCACCTCGCGTACCGGCGCGCCCAGGCCTTCGATCACCAGCCGGTGCGCCCGGAAGGCGCCCTGAAGCGCCAGCACACCAATCGTCGGCCGGGCTCCGCCCAGGGCTACCAGCCCCGCTCGGAGAAGCTCATCTCCTGCGAGGCCGAGTCGAGTCCGCGCATGGCGTCGCCCAGGCCCCGGCTGACCCGAACCACCGTGTCGGGGTCCTGGTAGTTCGTCGCCGCCTCGACGATGGCCTTGGCCATCACCGATGGCGTCTCGGACTTGAAGATGCCCGAGCCGACGAACACCGATTCAGCGCCGAGCTGCATCACCAGGGCGGCATCAGCCGGCGTGGCCACTCCCCCGGCGCAGAACAGCGGGACGGGCAGCCACCCGGTGCGGGCGACCTCCTGCACGAGCGGCAGCGGCGCCGACAGGTCCTTGGCCCAGCCGAACAGCTCGGCCTCGTCGGCCTGCGAGATCGCCCTCATCGCCGAGGTGATCGCACGCATGTGGCGGACCGCCTGGACGATATCGCCGGTGCCGGCCTCGCCCTTGGAGCGGATCATGGCCGCACCCTCGGAGATCCGGCGCAGTGCCTCGCCCAGGTTGGTCGCGCCGCACACGAAGGGCACGTCGAAAGCGAACTTGTCGATGTGGTACGCCTCGTCGGCGGGGGTCAGCACTTCGGACTCGTCGACGAAGTCGACGTTGAGCGCCTGCAGCACCTGGGCCTCGGCGAAGTGGCCGATGCGGGCCTTGGCCATCACCGGGATGCTCACCGTCTCCTGGATGCCCTCGATCAGCGCAGGATCAGACATGCGGGCGACGCCACCGTCGCGACGGATGTCGGCCGGGACCCGCTCGAGCGCCATGACGGCGACCGCCCCGGCGTCCTCGGCCACCTTGGCCTGCTCGGCGTCGACGACGTCCATGATGACGCCACCCTTCAGCATCTCGGCCAAGCCTCTTTTCACCGTCATCGTTGCCGAGGTGGAGGGGGTGTCTGCGTTGCCGTTGGCGGAACTGTCGCTCATCGCCCGAAGTGTACCGACCGCACTCGATGGGTCAGAAGCCGGGGCGTCCGACCGATGGCCACCGGGGCCGCGCTACAACTCGTTGAGCAGCGCCAGGCGGCGGGCGATCGTCACCTGGGCGGCGTTGTTGACCTGGAACTCGTCCGGTGCTGCCATCCACAGGTGGGAGACGGCAGGGTCGCCGTCGGAGCCGGCCGGGCCCATCTCGGCGATCAGCTCGAGGGCGGAGATCAGGCCCGGCGGGTAGCGGGTGAACTCGAGGGCGTTGAGGTCGCACAGCTCCTCGCGACGGGCGGGCAGCAGTCGGTCGAGCTCGTAGCGCCAACCGACGCTGGTGCGGAAGGCATGGGCTGCGGTGGCGGCCTGGGCATCACCGCCGGCCAGGTGAGCCACCTGCTGGGCGAGGACCGCCTCCAAACGCATGCGGTCGGCGGCGTCGAGCAGCCCGGAGGTGACCACAACGCAGGCATCGTCGCCCAACGCCACCGTGGCGGCGTTGGCCCGGGGGTCGTCGACAACGTACAGCCGGGGCTCCGCCACCCCCGACGACATCGCCAGCCCCTCGATCAGGTTGGCGTAGCGGGGATTCTCCCCGGCCCGCAGCCGCCGGGCACCCAGGGCGTTGAGCGCCGCGGTCACCGCGCCGGATCGCCGCCAAGCGACCAGCGCTACGACGAGGGCGATGCTCACCACCAACAGCGCCAGGCCCAGCATCCAACCGACGAAGATGCCCACCAGGAGGGAGACCAGGATCAGCGGCACCGCCAAGGCCGCTGCGGTCGACCGGTACACCGACCGAACTTCGCCCTCGAGCAGGGCCCGGCGCTCGGCGAGATCCAAGGGAACGGTCCGCAGCGAGCGGGTCGCTTCCGCATGGACGGCTGCGGCGTCGGGATCGGCGTCGGTGGGTGGCTCTGCGGTGCTGAAGGACTCTGCGTTCACCACCGGCTCAGAATTCAACCTGGACGTTGGCCCGGCTGGCCTCGTCCGCTTGGAAGTACGCCCGCTCGGTGAAGCCCATCTTGTTGGCGATCAGGCTCTGGGGGAACGACTGGATCTTGGTGTTGTAGGTCCGCACGTTGTCGTTGAAGTACTGGCGCGAGTAGGCGATACGGTCCTCGGTCTCGGACAGTTGGCGTTGCAGGTCGAGAAACTGGGTGTTGGCCTTCAGGTCGGGATAGGCCTCCGACAGGGCAAACACCTGCTTCAGCATGCCGCTGAGCACGCCTTCGGCCTCGGCCTGGGCCTCGGGGCCCTCGGCGGCCACGGCGGCGTTGCGGGCGGCGATGACCCCTTCGAGCGTCGCCCGCTCGTGGGTGGCGTACCCCTTGACCGTCTCGACCAGGTTAGGGATGAGGTCGTGGCGACGGTTGAGCTGCACGTCGATCTGGGCGAAGGCTGATTCGATCTTGTTGCGCAGCTTGACCAAGCCGTTGTAGGCGCCCATCAGGTACAGGCCGCCGCCGATGACGACGAGCAGCACGATGACGAGCAAGACGATGAGAACGGTCACGCAGGTGCCTCCTTCTTCGAGAAGGGTCCATCCTAGCGGTCGATCGACGCTGGGCCGACCGACCCCGGTGCCCCCGGCCGTGGTTCTCGAGGTGCTCGGATTCGACGCCTGGCCATGCGGGTAGCGTCGAGCGTTGCGACCGGGCCTTGATTGGGGCTCGTGGCGGGGGATCCACCTGCCAGGTGGACCGGCGCTCGGCGTTTTGCGACCCGCTTCGGCATCGCCGTTTGAGCATCCGGCAACCGGAAGGTGTGGACGGGTCATCTCCGGCCGACGGCTCGGGTAGCGCGTTCCAGCCGGAGCCATCCGTCAGCTGTCAGCCACCGGGATGCCGTGCAGCGCCTCCCACACCCCGTCGGCGACGGCGTCGGGCAGCCAGCTGAACGCCCGCAGCTCGGACGGTTCGGCTGCCCGCAGCTTGGTGATGCCCCCGGCCTCGTCGAGCAGCCGCCTCTTGCGGGTGGGCCCCAGCCCGGCCACGTCGTCGAGCACCGACGCCGTCGACCGCTTCTCTCGCAGGGTGCGGTGATAGCCGATGGCGAAGCGGTGGGACTCGTCTCGGATGCGCTGCAAGAGGAACAGCGCGTCGGAGCCGCGGGGCACCTCGACCGGCACATCGGAGTGAGGCACGAACACCTCCTCGAAGCGTTTGGCCAGCGACGCGACCGGGATCTCCTCTGAGAGGCCGACCGACTCCAAGGCACGCACGGCGGCGCTCAGCTGGCCTTTCCCGCCGTCGACCAGCAACAGCTGCGGCGGGTACTGAAACTTGCCCCGTTCGGCGAGCGGCAGGTCGCGGTCGGCAACGAAGGCCTTCAGGCGCCGGGTGACCACCTCCTCCATCGCTGCAAAGTCGTCGGAGTCGCCGGCGTAGCGTCCGCCGACGGTGCGCACCTTGAAGCGCCGGTACTCGCTCTTCTTGGGCAGCCCGTCTTCGAGCACCACCATCGAGCCGACGTAATCGGTGCCCTGGAGGTGGCTCATGTCGAAGCACTCGATGCGCAGCGGCGCCTCGGGAAGGTCGAGCGCCAGCTGAATCTCGTTGAGCGCCTTGGCCCGGCTGTTGTGGTCCGAGCCACGCTTCAGCCGGTGCCGGTTGAAGCTGTCGGTGGCGTTGCGGGTCACCGTCTCGAGCAGCTCGCGCTTGTCCCCGCGTTGGGGTACCCGAATCTGCACCTTGGACTCACGCCGTTCGCTCAGCCAGCGGGTGAACAGTTCGCCGTCCGCCGGTTCGGCGGGCACAACGATCAGGCTGGGCAGGCCGACGACCGGATCCTCGGCGTACAGCTGCTCGATCACTTCGGCCATCGTCTCGCTGGTATCGAGGTCGAGCGCCTTGTCGAGGATGAAGCCGTTGCGCCCCACCACCCGGCCGTGGCGGACGTGGAACACCTGGGCCGCCGCCTCCAATTCGTCCTCGGCCAGCCCGATCACGTCGAAGTTCTCGTTGCCCGGTGCCACCATCTGTTGACGCTCGATCGCCCGCTCGACGTTGGCCAGCCGGTCCCGCAGCCGTGCCGCCGACTCGAAGTCGAGCTCCGCTGCCGCGGCCGTCATCCGGCCTCGCAGCTCGTCGAGGACCGGTTGGGTGTCACCTTCAAGGAACGCCGCCAGGTCCGCCAACATCTGGTTATAGTCCTCGCGGCTCACCTCGCCCACGCAGGGCGCCGAGCACTTCTCGATGTGGAAGAGCAGGCAGGGGCGTCCGCTGGCGGCGTATCGCTTGAACTTGCCGTCGGTGCAGGTTCGGATCGGGAACGTGCGTAACAGCAGGTCGAGCGTTTCGCGGATCGCGTAAGCGTGGGCGAAGGGCCCGAAGTAGCGGTTGGGCTTCTTGCGCTTGCCCCGCATCACCATCGCCCGGGGCCACTCGTCGCCCAAGGTGAGGGCCAGGTAGGGGTAGGACTTGTCGTCGACCAGCCGCACGTTGAAGCGCGGTCGGTGGGTCTTGATCAGGTTGTACTCCAGCATCAAGGCCTCGACCTCGTTGCGGACCGTGATCCATTCGACCGATTCGGCCGCCGCCACCATCTGGGCGGTGCGCACGTGCAGGGTGCGGGGGTCGCCGAAATAGTTGGACAGCCGCTGGCGCAGCGACTTGGCCTTGCCGACGTAGATGATCCGGCCGTCACCGTCGCGGAACTGGTAGCTGCCGGGTTCGTCGGGGATCGTACCGGCGGGGGGACGCTCAATCATCGGGTCGCAGCCTACGGTCCGACGCCGCCGTCTCCTTCCCACCGAGCGCCCGTCTCCCCACCTCGTTGGCCAACTCGGGAGCCCAGAGCGCGCCCTGGCGGTCGTTTGGGCTCCCCGGTTCGGGAGCCTCGGGAGCCCAGAGCGCGCCCTGGCGGTCGTTTGGGCTCCCCGGTTCGGGACAAGCCACCAACTCGGGAGTCCAGAGCGCGCCCTGGCGGTCGTTTGGGCTCCCCGGTTCGGGATGGGTGGGTCGAGTCCAGCGTCGGGACACGCCGCCAACCCGGGAGCCCACAGCGCGCCCTGGCGGTCGTGTGGGCTCCCCGGTTCGGGGTGTGGTCGGTTCGGGGTGTGGTCGGTTCGGGGTGTGGTCGGTTCGGGGTGTGGTCGGGTCGGGCTGTGGGCGGGTTAGGCGTCGCCGGGGTGGGGCGAGGCGGCCTCGACCAGCTTGAGCGCCGCGGTGAGCTCGGCGTCGTCCTCGAACGCAGCACCGTCGCCGGGGCCGGGCAAGAGCGCGTCGGCGGGCAGCCGGGGGCCGATCACCACGCCCGGCCGACCCAGGCCCAGGCGCCCCAACCAACGGGACGGCTTGGGCAGGGAGGCAAACTCGTCGCCGTCGAGGAACTCCGCCGCCCGTAGATATCCGACCTGGATCAGCTCCTCGGTGCGGCTGAAGTCGTCGTAGCGCAGTTCGGGGCGCGCGCCGGTGGGCAGGATGACCACCTGGGTGCCGTTGGGGATGTTGGACAGATCCCGCATGAAGCGGTGGTTACGGGCGATCCAGTAGCCCAACATGGCGCCGTCGACCGGACGACGGATCGTGGCCTCGGGCCGGCCGTGCAGCCCGACGTGCAGCACGTACACCCGCTCGGCACCCAGCTCGACGGCTCGGGAGATCGGAACGTTGTCGATCACCCCGCCGTCCACGTAGCGACGGCCCTCGAGCGTGACCGGCGGGTACACCGCCGGCAACGCGGCCGAAGCGAGGATCGGATCGAGCAGCTCGCCGGAGCCGAACCAGCGGGCCACGCCCGACACCAGGTCGGTCGCCACGCACTCGAAGCGGATCTTGAGCGACTCGAAGGTCTGACGATCGCCGAGGAAGGTGCCGACCAGCGAGCGAAGCCCCTCGTTTGAGGACACCGCCTCGCCCTTGCGCAGCAGCTGCACCATGCTCGGCATGCGGCCGGTGGGCATCAGCTTGTCGCCGGTGACCTCCCGCCACTGTGCCTCCATGCGCCGGACGCCGGCCAGGGTGGGGTCGGCGGCGTAGGCGGCGCCGTTGAGCGCACCGACCGAGCACCCCAGCACCACGTCGGGGCGGATCGAGCGCTCGGCCAGCGCCCGCATCATGCCCACCTGCACCGAGCCCAGGTTGCCGCCGCCCGAGAGGACGAAGGCCACCCGGGGCTCCTTGTGGCGCCGGGGCTTGGGGACCGCGGTCGTGCCGTCGGCGGCGACCGCCGGCTCGGCTTCGGGGCGCTCGGTGGAACCTTTGGGGCGGGGTAGCCAGGCCGGGATCTTCATCGGTTCACCGGCTCGCTCACGGGACCCGCAACAGGCGCACCGTGTCGGTTTTGCGAACGCCGATGCCCGAGCCCCACACCACCGCGATCAGGTCGCCGGAGCGCACGTGTCCGCTGTCGCGCACGCGGGTGGCCAGGTCGTCCACCTTGGAATCGTCATTCTGGCTGGGAGCCCCCATCGGCGTGACCCCCCAGCTCAGCGACAGCTGGTTGACCGTCCGTTGCGACGGCGACAGCCCGATGATGCCCATCGACGGGCGGAATCGGGCGATCGAGCGCACGGTGAAGCCGGTGTCGGACACGCACACGATGGCGGCGACGTCCAACTCGGTGGCCGCCCGCCAGGCGGCGCCGCTGATTGCGTCGGTGATCGAGCTTTCGACGGAGGTGGCGGCGGTGCGGCGCAGGTTGCGGATGCCGCGAGGCCATGCCTCGTAGTCGAACTCGGCATCGGCACGCTCGGCGATGCGGGACATCGTCGCCACCACCTCGACCGGGTCGTGGCCCACCGCGGTCTCCCCCGAGAGCATCACCGCCGACGTGCCGTCGAAGATGGCGTTGGCCACGTCGGTGATCTCGGCCCGGGTCGGGGCGGCGGCGTGCACCATCGATTCGAGCATCTGGGTGGCCGTGATCACCGGCCGGCCCGAGGCGATGCAGCTGCGGATGATGCTCTTTTGCAGGTGGGGCAGCTCCTCGATGCCGCACTCGATGCCCAGGTCGCCGCGCGCCACCATGACCGCTCCGGCCACCTCGAGGATCCCCTCGAGGTTTTCGACCGCCGCCCGCGTTTCGATCTTGGCGACGATCAGCGGACCCCGCGGCGGCGGCTCCACCCCGATCCGGCGGATGTCGTGGGCTGAGCGGACGAAGGACATGCCGATCATGTCGACGCCTTCCTCGACAAGGGCATCGAGGAAGTACAGGTCCTCGGCGGTCGGCGTTCCCATCGTGAGCCGATCGGACGGGATGTGCAGCCCCGGACGCCCTTGCATGAGGCCTTCGCCGCTGACCGTGGCCTTGAGCGATACCCCGTCGTTGGACGTGACCCGCAGTGCGACCCCGCCGTCGCCGACGGTCAGCACGTCGCCGGGGCCGACGTCGTCGATCAGCAGCGGATAGTCCACCCAGAGCCCGTCGGGACCCGAGCGATCGGTACCCGGTGCCACCGACACCGTGTCGCCTTCGTGCAGCACCATGCCGCCCTCGACGAACTCGGTCAGGCGCACCTTGGGGCCGGGCAGGTCGGCCAGGATGCCGACGACGCGCCCGGTCTCGGCCGCCAGGCGTCGCACCAGCCGCATGCGCTCGATCGCCTGGCCGACCGTGCCGTGGGCCAGGTTGAGCCGCACCACGTCGCAGCCGGCCTCGATCATGGCCCGAAGGGTCTCCTCGGGCTCGGACGCAGGCCCGAGCGTGGCGATGATCTTGGTGCGGCGGGGCATGATCCCAGCCTAACGAGGCGATGTCGGTGTGCTTCGGCCCGGGCCTGGACCCGGACCCGGAGGTTCGATCCGCCGTCCTGGCCAGGACGTCACTCGGCCGGCGTGGCCAGGATCTCGCCGTGGGGCACGAGGAACCAGCCATCTGGGTGCTCGGCCCATTCCCGAAAAGCGGCGCCGTACTCGGCGAGCTCGTCGGCACCGGCGATACCGAGCTCCACCGCCTGAGCGGCGAGGGTTGAGTGCAGCATCCGGTCGGCCCACAGACCGCCCCACCAGCGCCGATCCTCCAGGGTGCTGAAGCACCAGGTGGATGCCGACGCGACCGGGTTGGGCAGGCCGGCCCGGTTGGCCCACGCCAGCAGACGCCGGCCGGCATCGGGCTCGCCGCCGTTGCGGCGGGCCACCGACTGGTAGGTCGCCATCCAGCGGTCGAGCCGCGGGTCGGCCGGGTACCAGCCCATGGCCCCGTAGTCGGCGTCCCGGGCGGCGACGACCCCGCCGGGGCGGACGACGCGGGCCATCTCGGTCAGCGCGGCCACCGGGTCGGCGACGTGCTGGAGCACCTGGTGGGCGTGCACCACATCGAGGTGAGCGTCGGGGAACTCGATGGAGTGAACATCGCCCACGTGCCCGGTGACGTTGTCCAGGCCCCGGTCGGAGGCCAACGCCACCGCCTCGTCCACGATGTCCGGGCTGCGGTCGAGGGCCACGACGTGCCCCGGGGCCACCAGCGCCGCCAGATCAGCGGTGATCGTTCCCGGGCCGCAACCGATATCGAGTACCGAATCCCCGGGCGTGAGCCGCTCGAGGAGGTAGGCGGCGGAGTTGTGGGCGGTGCGCCACCGGTGGGAGCGCAGCACCGACTCGTGATGGCCGTGGGTGTATCGACCGTCGCTGGGGCCGTCCGGCACCGACACGGCTCAGTTCAGCAGCGCGCTGAGGCGGCGGCCCTCGGCCCGCCACCGGCTGGAACGCTCGTCGTCGTCGATGCCCTCGGCCAGCGCCATGCACACGGTGGCGGCGGCACCCCAGCGACCCAGACGGGTGAGCACGACCGCAAGTTCCTGTTGGGCGTCGATCTTGGAGGCACAGCACTGGGCGAGCAGCGGAAGCACCCAGGCCAGCCCCTCAAGGTCGTGGTGGCGTCCGTAGGCGATCCGCAGGTTGGCGAGCGTGCGCACCAACATGACGCGATGGTCGACCGGGTCGAGCGAGTCGGGCGGGAGCGGACGGCCGAGCAGCCGGACGTGGAGGTCGGCCACTTGGCCGGGCGTGAGGGTTCGGCCCCGATCGAAGGGGTCGAAGTAGCGCCCCGCCCCGTCGACCCGGCCCGGTTCACCGAGAAGGAAGTGCCCGGGCATGCCCACCCCGACCAGCGGTGTGTCCCAGCGTTCGGCGACGGCCAAGGCCAGGGCCGACAGCGACAGCGGAATGCCCAAGCGGCGCTCGAGCACCCGGTTGACCAGCGAGTTGGCGGGGTCGTAATAGTTGTGAATGTTGGGTTGAAAGCCGTCGGTGCCGAACAGCCCGGCGCACAGGCGGGCCGGGTCGGCGTGGCCGTATTTCTCGGCCAGGCGATCGAGTTGGCCGGTGACCAGCGCGGGGTCCAGGGCCGGATCGGCGTGGACGGCGATGGCGATCAGGCCCCGCTCCAAGCGTCCGCGCTCGGGGGCGCCGGTCAGTTCGTCGAGCAGCTGGTGTGACGCATCCACGTGGTCAACCTACGGCGCCGTCAGCCGATCGCCCCCGCGCTGTTGGCGGCCAGACGATCACGCCTGCGTCACCCGGGGCGGTGTGGCGGGGGCGGAGCGCTCCAGGTCGCGCCGGGCGGCGAGCATGCCGGCGGCGCTGATCAGCGCCAGCAGCGCAGCGGTCGACCACGTGAGCGGGTAGCCCAGCGACTCGGACACCGGCCCAAAGATCAGCGGGCCGAGCGTGGTTCCGACGTAGATGCCGGTCTGGCTGACGCCAGTGGCCCGTCCCGGTTCGTCGGGGCGGGCCCGGACGACCGCCAGGTTGAACACGCCGGGCCACGCCCATCCGATGCCATAGGCGCCGGGCAGCGCCAGCCACTGCGCCCACGGGGTGCGCAGCCCGAACCCGATGAGCGCCACTGCGCCGACCGCAAGCATTGCCGCCACCCAGCCGAGGATCCGCTCGGGTGAGGCGCCGGTGCGGTCGGCCCGCACCCCGGCGACGATGCGACCGACGATCGAGGTGGCGGATCCCAGCGAGGCGGCCAGCCCGGCGGCGGCAAGGCCGACGCCGGCGTCCCGGGCCGACTCGACGTAGAAGCCGCCGAGCGCCACCGCGCTGGCCGAGCCGAACCCAGCCGCAGCCGCCACCAGCCCCAGCGTCCGATCCTTCCGCGGCGAGGCCGGGGTAGGGAGCGAGGCGGCGGGCCCTGGGGCGGGAATGGCGGCGGACGCTGGGGCGGGCTTGGCGGCGGGCGCCGGGGCGGGCATGGCGTCCGCAGGCCTGCGGTTGGCCACCCGCAGGCCGGGATGCCAACGTCGAACCGCCTCCAGGCCCAGCGCAGCGGCCAGGGCGGCACCGGAGGCGACGCCGAACGCGCTGCGCCAGCCGGTGGTCAGCACCAGGGTCGGCAACAGCAGTCCGGCCACCAGCACACCGCCGGGGTTGGCCGACTGCTTGATCGAGAAGGCCACGCCGTGCCGGGCCGGCGGGAGGTATCGGGCCAGGTACACGTTGGCGGCGATCTGGGTGAGCGCGTTGCACCCGCCGCCAACCATCATCGCCACGGCCAGCACGGGCACCGAGTCGGCGATCGTCGCCATCGTCGCCCCGGTGACGGCCGAGCCGGACAGCCCGACCTGCAGCGTCCTCACCGGGCCGACCGAGTCGGCGATCGATCCTGCGCGCCGGGACACGAGCGCCGAAACGGCGAAGAACGAGGCCATCAGCCAGCCGGCGGTGGTCTCCCGGTAGCCGAACTCCGAGCCCATCGGACCGACGAGGGCGCCGATGAGAAAGACCGGCAGGATCGAGGCGACGATCGCCGGCAACAACGGCGCCAGCAGTCCGACCACCGGTGCCTCGCCGCGCGGAGATGCGGCGCTGCGGCGGTCGGTCGACGGGGTCGGCACGGCCCCAGGATGGCAGCGACCGGTTCGATCCTGGGCATCGCCGGACCGGGGTGGGAGACTCCCCGATGTGGCACCGACGCTCCATCCCTACCTCGACCTCCCGACCCCTCACGCCATCGCCCACCGTGGCGGGGCATCGGAGGCGCCCGAGAACACGATCGCCGCCTTCCGAAAGGCGCTGAGCGCCGGCTACCCGTTTCTGGAGACCGACACCCACGCCACCGCCGATGGGGTCTTGGTCGCCTTCCACGACGATCGCCTCGACCGCGTGACCGACCGGGAGGGCACCATCGCGGAGCTGCCCTACGCCGAGGTGGCCAAGGCCAGGGTGGGCGACCAGCCGATCCCGAGGTTGGAGGAGCTGCTCGAGGAGTTCCCCGGTCACCGCTTCAACATCGACCCCAAGTCCGATGCCGCCGCATCCCATCTGAGCGCCGTGCTTCGCCGCACCAAGGCCCTCCCCCGAGTGTGTGTGGCCTCGTTCTCCAGCGAGCGGCTCATCCGGTTGCGACGCGACCTGGGCGATAAGGCGTGCACGGCGGCCACACCGCGCGAGATCGCCCAATGGCGCGCCGGTCGGGTGGGCCGGGGCTTCGATGTACTCCAGGTGCCCACGTCGCATCGCAACGTCGAGCTGGTGACCCGCAGGAGCGTCGCCCGTGCCCACCGGACCAACGTCCTCGTCCACGTCTGGACGATCGACGAGCCGGCCGAGATCGAGCGCCTGCTCGACCTGGGCGTCGACGGCATCATCACCGACAGCCTGGAAAACCTGGGCGGCGTGCTGAAGCGCCGAGACCAATGGCATCCGGTCACCTGAACGAGCCTGCGTCAGCGGGTTTGGGCACCCTGGTCGTGATCGCCACGCCGATCGGCGATGTCGACGACCTGTCTTCCGCCGCCCGCCTCGAGCTTCAGCGGGTTGACGTCCTCGCCTGCGAGGACACCCGTCGCACCCGTCGGCTGCTCGCTGCGGCGGGCATCGCCGCCCCGCGCCTGCGCTCGGTTCGGCGGGAGAACGAGGCGGCCGCCGTCGGCTGGACGCTCGCCCAGCTCGACGCAGGCCGGCGGGTCGGGCTGGTCAGCGACGCCGGGCTGCCCGCCATCTCCGACCCGGGGCAGCGCCTCGTCGCCGGGGTCCGCGCCGCCGGGGGTTCGGTCGCCGTCGTGCCGGGGCGCTCCGCCGTCTCGGACGCGCTCGCCCGTGTCGGGTGGGCGAGATCCGGGTTCGTGATGGCCGGCTTCCCGCCCCGCTCGGGCGCCGATCGTCACCGCTGTTTCGAGGCGGTCGCCCACAGCGCCGTGCCCTCCGTGATCTTCGAGAGCCCCCGCCGGGTCGAGGCGACCCTCGCCGACCTTGCGCACGCCTGCGGACCGGACCGGCGGGCGCTGGTGGCCAAGGACCTGACCAAGACCCACGAACGGGTGGTGATCGGCACGCTGAGCACCCCGATTGGTCAGGCGCGCGGGGAGTACGTGGTCGTCGTCGACGCCCTTCGCGCCGGCGACGCGTCAATGCCCTAGAGTGTCGCCGCGCCTGTGTTGGGGGTCACACGCTGTGATCACCTCGGGTGTGACGCAACGGTTTGAAGGGGTGCGACATCAGCGAGCGAGCAACCACGTGAAAGCACCTGGCACGAGCGTGCAGTCGACCGGATCGCGCGCCCGCTGGGCGTCGCCGCTCCGGGCCCTCATCGGCTTGGCCGTGCTGGCCGCCGGGCTGGCCGCATGCACCCCGCCTCCGGCCGAGAACACGGTCATCTACGGCATGGAGGCGGAGAACGACGGAGGCTGGTGCCTCCCCGAAGGGCAACTGGCCATCGCTGGGCTGCAGACCGCCCGGGCGCTGTACGACCCGCTCACCATCCCGGACGAGAACGGCGAGTACGTGCCTTTTCTCGCCAAGGACGTCACCTCCAACGACGACTACACCGAGTGGACGATCACGCTGCGCAAGGGCGTGACGTTTCACGACGGCAGTCCCCTGACCGCCCAGGTGGTGAAGAACAACCTCGACGCCAACCGGGGCCAGTACCCGGGCCGAAGCGCTCTGCTGCAGCAATTCATCTACGGGAACATCGCGTCGGTTGACGTCGTCGACGAGTACGCGGTGAAGGTGACGACCGGGGTGCCCTGGCGGGCGTTCCCCGCCTTCCTCAACAGCTCCAACCGCTTCGGGGTGATGGCCCAGGCCCAGCTCGACGACCCCGACACGTGCGATGCCAAGCCGATCGGCACCGGACCGTTCATGTTCGAAAGCTGGAGCCCGGGCGACAAGCTGGTGCTGAAGAAGAACCCCGACTACTGGATCGAGGGCTACCCGCTGCTCGACGGCATGGAGTTCCGGCCGATCCCCGACGGGGACGCTCGCTCCAACGCGCTGCGCGGCGACGAGATCGACGCGATGCACGTGTCTGACGACCTGGTGGTCGACGACTTCCGAACCGACGCCGACACCGGCAACCTGAACATGTACGACACGTTCAAGTTCGCCGAGCTCAGCTATGTGATGTTGAACAACTCCAAGCTGCCGTTCTCCAACAAGAACGCCCGGCTGGCGCTCGCCTACGGCGGCGACCGGAAGGCGATCAACCAGGCGGTCTATGCCGGCCTGGCCGAACAGCGCAGCGGGCCGTTCCCGCCCGGCAGCCCCGGCTATCTCGAGGACCCGGGTTTCCCCGAGTACAACCCGAAGAAGGCTCGGGAGTACGCCAGGAAGTACGTCGAGGAGACCGGCCAGCCGCTCGAGTTCGAGATGTCGGTCGTCCCTTCCGTCCTCAGCCTCGGCCAGTTGCTCCAGCAGTTGGCCGCAGAAAGCGGGGTCACGATCAACTTGAAGACGATCGACCAGGCCCAGCTGATCAACGATGCGATCAGCGGCGACTTCGAAGCGTCGGTCTTCCGGCTGCACCCGGGCACCGAGCCCGACCTGCAGTCGGTGTGGTGGACCGACGGCCCGACCAACTTCGCACGCTTCAACGCCAAGACCGAGGACGGCGAGTGGATGCACCCGGGCGGAAAGAAGATCAACGACCTGATGGTCGAGGCCCGCTCCGAACCCGACCTGGCCAAACGGACCGAGCTGTACGAGGAGGTCAACCGCACCTTCAGCGAGGAGGTCTTCAACATATGGGCCTACTCGTCGCACTGGGCGATCGTCACCCAGCCCGATGTCCTGGGCATCCTCGGGCCCAACAACCCCGACGGTTCCAAGCCGTTCCCGGGGCTGTCCAGCGGACATGCGGTGCACGGGCTGTGCCGGAAGGGCGTCTCGTGTCCTCCGGAGGCCGAGGTCGACTACATCCCCGTCGATGTGAAGACGATCGATGAATAGTCCCAAGGGAGCCTGACGCCAATGGCCAAGTTCATACTTACCCGTCTCGGCCAGTTGGTGCTCGTCGTCATCGTGGTCACGTTCGTTACCGCGGTGGTGATGAGCTTCATCCCCGGCGACCCGGTGACGGTCATCGCCCCGTTCGCCGAGGGTCAGCAACGAGACGAGATCCGCGCCGACCTCAACCTGGACGACCCGGTGCCCGTGCGCTACGTCAAGTGGCTGGGCGGCTTTGCCACCGGCGACCTGGGTAACTACTACACCGTGTCATCCAACCGGCCGGTTGCCGACCAGTTCTGGCCGGCGATCCGAACCTCGGCGATCCTGATGCTGTGGGCCCAGGTGCTCGCCCTGGCGATGGCGATCCCCTTGGCGATCTACTCCGCCTCCCACGAGGGGGGGCTGGATCGACAAGATGATCTCCAACTCGGCCTATGCAGCGCTGTCGATACCCGGCTTCGCGCTCACGCTGATCCTCGCGTACGTGCTCGGCGTCAAGTTGCACTGGTTACCCCCGTCCGGCTGGCGGGACCCCTGGTACGACACCATCGGTCACCTCCGGCGCGTGATCATCCCGGCCTTCGCGCTGTCGCTCGGTCCGGCGGCGATCTACATGCGCCTGCTGCGGACCGACCTGATCGCCACCCTGCGCCAGGACTTCATCACGATGGCCCGGGCCAAGGGGCTGTCGCCTCGGCGCATCATGTGGCGCCACGCCCTACGGGCGTCGTCGATCACGCTGCTGACCGTCGCCGGCCTGTCGGTGGGCACGATGATCGGCTCCGCACTGATCGTCGAGGTGATCTTCGGCATCCCGGGGCTGGGCACCCTCACCGCCCAGGCCATCCTGTCCCGGCAGTACGGCGCCCTGCAGACCTTCGTGGCGGCGATGGCCATCCTGTTCGTGCTGGTGAACATCGCCGTGGACATCCTCTACGGCTTCGTCGACCCGAGGATCCGCAATGCCTAAGACCCCAACCTCGACCGAAGACCTCCTCGAGGAGGCCGCCGCGCCCGTACGGCCGGTCAGCGCGCTCGACTCGATGACCGCATCCGGACCCGATGAGCTGATCCCCACCGACCAGCGGGCACCCCTCGGCATCGGGGCCTGGCTGTCGATCGCCTGGCTGGCCGTCATCACGTTGGCGTCGATTTTCGCCCCGTTGTTTCTCGTCGACCCGACCGCCGCCAACCCGATCAACGCTCGCAAAGGCCCCTCCGGCGCCGCCATCCTCGGCTATGACGAGGTGGGGCGCGACCTGTTCAGCCGGCTGATCAACGGCGCCAAGTGGACACTGGTGATCGCGGTCGGCGCCATCGCCATCGGGCTGCTCGTCGGTGGGCTGCTCGGCCTGGCCGCCGGCTACTTCCGGGGCAAGACCGATGCCGTGCTGTCGCCGACGTTCAACGCATTGCTGGCATTCCCGCAGCTGGTGTTGGCGCTGCTGTTGGTCTCGGTCTTCGCCAACGGGCCCCAGGATTCGGTCGCCAAGCGGATCGTCGTGTTGATGGCGGCGTTGGGCATCATCGCCATCCCGCTGCTCGCCCGGATCACGCGAGCCAACACGCTGGCGTGGGCCGACCGCGACTTCGTCATGGCCGCCCGGGCGATGGGCGCCAAACCATGGCGGGTGTTGTTCCGTGACGTGCTGCCCAACGTCGTCCCCGCCATGATGGCGATCACCCTGCTGGCGATCGGCGTCGCCATCGTGGCCGAGGCCGGCCTGGCCTTCCTCGGCTTGGGCGTCAAGCTGCCGACCCCGTCCTGGGGCAACATCCTGGCGGCGGGCAAGCCCGAGCTGCGGCGGGTGCCGATGATGGTGATCGCGCCGACCATCTTCATCTTCTTCACCGTCATGTCCCTGAACTTTCTGGGCGATGTCATCCAAAAGCGATTCAACGTGAGAGAGAGCCTCTTGTGAGCCCTGGAACCAATGCTGCGGCAACCGACCATCCAACGACCCGGCCAACCGAGGGCACCTCGGGTGGCACGGACTCCGCCAACGCTCCTCTCTTGGAGGTCACCGACCTGCACACGGCGTTCAGAACCCCGCGGGGCATGGTGCGCGCGGTGGACGGGCTCAGCCTGACCGTCGAGCGGGGCAAGACGCTCGGCATCGTCGGCGAGTCCGGCTCGGGCAAGTCGGTTGCCAGCCGTTCGATCATGGGGCTCACGCCCCGGCGCAATGTCGAGCGATCGGGCACCGTGCGCCTCAGCGGTCGGGAGATCACCGACCTGTCCGAGGCCGAATACCGCGACCTGTGGGCGACCGAGATGGCGATGATCTTCCAGGATCCGATGACCGCCCTCAACCCGGTGATGAAGGTGGGTGCCCAGATCGCTGAAAGCATGCGGGTGCACCTCGATCTGTCCAAGAGCGAGGCCCGCGAGCGCACCATGGCGCTGCTCGAGGCGGTCCACATCCCCGAGCCCCACAAGCGCATCGACGTCTATCCCCACGAGATGTCCGGCGGCATGCGCCAGCGGGTCGTGATCGCCATCGCCCTGGCGTGCGGTCCCAAACTGCTCTTCGCCGACGAGCCGACCACAGCGCTCGACGTTACCGTGCAGGCCCAGGTGCTCGACCTGCTGGCCGAACAGCAGCGCGAGCGCTACATGGGCATGATCCTCGTCACCCACGACCTGGGCGTCGTCGCCTCCCGGGCGGACGAGATCGCGGTGATGTATGCCGGGCGCATCGTCGAGCGCGCCCCGACCCGGGTGCTGTTCCGCGAGATGAAGATGCCCTATACCGAGGCGTTGCTCGCCGCGATCCCCAAGCTGGAGATGGCGTCGCACACCCGTCTGGTGGCCATCGGCGGACGGCCGCCCGACCTGGTCAACCCTCCGGAGGGATGCAGCTTCAGCCCCCGGTGCCCCTATGCGCAGGACCGCTGCCGCACCGAGGAACCTCAGCTGATCGAAAGCCCGACCGCTCCCGGCCACTTCTACGCCTGCCACTTCCCGGTCGGTTCCCCGGCCAACGACGAGATCCGTGTGCAGTTGCGGCGCGCCGGGGTGTCGCTGCCCGGCGATGAGGTGGTGCTGGACGAAACGACGGTTTCGCCGTCGTCCCATGCATCGGTGCGGTCACAGCTGGCCGAGCAGGCCGACCGCGCCCAGGCGGACCGACCGGCGGGCAGCGACGAAACGAACACGATCACCCCCCCACACATCAACACCCAGGCCGACGGGTCGCCCGCGGCGACCGAGGAGAGCTGAGATGGCTGGTTCCGGAACAGCGCACCTGCGCCCCGCCGACGAGGTCTTGCTTCGGGTGGAGAACCTGGTGATGGAGTTTCCCGCCAAGGGCGGGCGCAAGGTCAACGCCGTCTCCAACATCAGCTTCGATGTGGCCCCCGGCGAAACGCTGGGCCTGGTGGGCGAGTCGGGCTGCGGCAAGTCGACGACCGGCAAGGCGATCATGCAGCTGCCGCCTCCCACCCGGGGCACGGTCACGCTGGACGGCACGGAGCTGACCTCGCTGAAGGGCGAGGCGCTGCGGGCCACCCGGCCGACGATGCAGATGATCTTCCAGGATCCGATCTCGTCGCTCAACCCGCGCCGCTCGGTGATCGACATCGTCGCCGAGCCGCTCAACATCTGGAACCTGGGCACCAACGACGAGCGGACCGCCAAAGCGTCGACCACACTGGCCGACGTCGGCGTGGACCCGGAGGCGGCCGGCGACCGCAAGCCACACGAGTTCTCCGGCGGCCAGTGCCAGCGCATTTCGATCGCACGGGCGGTGATCACCGACCCGAAGCTGATCATCTGCGACGAGCCGGTGTCGGCGCTCGACGTGTCGGTGCAGGCCCAGATCCTCAACCTGCTCGAGGAGATGAAGCAGCGCTACGGCCTCACGCTGGTGTTCATCGCCCACGACCTGGCGGTGGTCAAGAACATCTCGGACCGGGTGGCGGTGATGTACCTGGGCAAGATGTGCGAGATCGGCCCGCCGGACACGCTCTATGACTCCCCCGCCCACCCGTACACCCGGGCGCTGATCTCGTCGATCCCGGTGCCCGACCCCGAGGTGCCCCAGGACGTCGAGCACCGTCTCGAGGGCGAGTTGCCCTCGCCGATCACCCCGCCGTCGGGCTGCCGGTTCCGCACTCGCTGCCCGATCGCCCAGGACATCTGCTCGCAGGTGGAGCCCCAGATGGCCCGTGTCGGCGACGACGACGATCACTGGGTGGCCTGCCACTTCCCGCTGACGCCGACCGCGGTCGACACCCCGATGACCAAGGCGAACGCCCCCACCATCTGAGCCGGATCACCTGGGACCATTAGGGCCTCGGTGGCCCTGAACGTCACAGCTGACCAGCGGGGCCCTGCTTCGAATAGGTCGAACGTAGGCGGACCCGCCCATCCCGCCGACGCCCACGACACGATCCGCGTCGTGGGCGCCCGGGTCAACAACCTGGCCGACCTCAGCGTCGAGCTTCCGAAGCGCCGCCTGAGCGTGTTCACCGGCGTGTCCGGTTCGGGCAAGAGCTCGCTGGTGTTCGACACGTTGGCCGCCGAGTCCCAGCGGCTGATCAACGAGACCTACAGCGCATTCCTTCAGGGGTTCATGCCGACGATGGCCCGTCCCGAGGTCGACATGCTCGACGGCCTGACCACAGCGATCCTCGTCGATCAGGAGCGCCTGGCGGCCAACCCCCGCTCCACGGTCGGCACGGTGACCGATGCCAACGCCATGTTGCGCATCCTGTTCAGCCGGCTGGCGACGCCGCGGTTGGGCTCACCCCAGGCCTATTCGTTCAACGTGGCCTCGATCAGCGGCTCCGGGCGGGTCCGCTTCGAGAAGCAGGGGCGAACGACCAGCGAGACCCGCAGCTTCTCGATCACCGGGGGCATGTGCCCGCGCTGCGAGGGCATGGGAGCGATCGACGACATCGACCTGTCGGCGATCTTCGACGCCACCAAGTCGCTCAACGAGGGGGCGATCACCGTCCCCGGCTACAGCATGGACGGCTGGTACGGCCGGATCTATCGCGGCTGCGGCTGGTTCGACCCGGACAAGCCGATCGTCGAGTTCAGCGCCGCCGAACTCGACGACCTCCTGTACAAGGAGGCGACCAAGATCAAGGTGGACGGCACCAACCTGACCTATCTGGGTCTCATCGGACAGGTGCGCAAGTCGATCCTGTCCAAGGACGTCGAGGCGATGCAGCCCCACATCCGCCGCTTTGTCGAGCGGGCGGTGACGTTCACCACCTGCACCGGGTGCGACGGCACCCGGCTGAGCGACGAGACCCGCGCCTCGACGATCGACGGCGCCAACATCGCCGAGCTGTGCGCGATGCAGATCGGTGACCTGGCCGGCTGGGTCGCCCGGCTCGACGAGCCGTCGGTTGCGCCGCTGCTCTCGGGGCTCCGGCACGTGCTCGACTCGTTTGAGGACATCGGCCTGGGCTACCTCAGCCTCGACCGGCCCTCCGGCACGCTGTCGGGCGGTGAGGCGCAGCGGGTCAAGATGATCCGCCACCTCGGCTCGTCGCTCACCGACGTCACCTACGTCTTCGACGAACCGACGATCGGGCTGCATCCCCACGATGTGGCGCGCATGAACTCGCTGTTGCTGCGGTTGCGGGACCAGGGCAACACCGTGCTGGTCGTCGAGCACGATCCCGAGACGATCGCCATCGCCGACCACGTCGTCGACCTGGGCCCCGGTGCCGGCACGGGCGGAGGCCACGTGTGCTTCGAGGGCACGGTCGAGGGGTTGCGCGCGAGCGACACGATCACCGGTCGCCATCTGGACGACCGGGCAACGCTCAAAGCGGCGGTGCGGGCACCGAAGGGTGCGCTGGAGATCCGGGGCGCCAACGCTCACAACCTGGTCGATGTCGACGTCGACATCCCCCTCGGGGTGCTGGTCGTCGTCACCGGCGTGGCCGGGTCGGGCAAGAGCTCGCTCCTCCACGGATCGTTGGCGGGGCGCGACGGGGTGGTCGAGGTGGACCAGGGAGCGATCAAGGGTTCCCGGCGCAGCAACCCGGCCACCTACACCAAGTTGCTCGACCCGATCCGCAAGGCGTTCGCCAAGGCCAACGACGTGAAGGCGGCGCTGTTCAGCGCCAACTCCGAGGGCGCCTGTCCCGAGTGCAAGGGCGCCGGCGTGCTCTACACCGATCTGGGCGTGATGGCCGGCGTGGCCACCACGTGTGAGCACTGCGAGGGCAAGCGGTTTCAGCCGGAGGTGCTCGAGTACGCCCTGGCCGGGAGAAACATCGCAGAGGTATTGGCGATGACGGTCGACGAGGCGGAGCGGTTCTTCGGCGACGGTGAGGCTGCGCTTCCGGCGGCCCACAAGATCCTCACCCGGCTCGTCGACGTCGGGCTGGGGTACATCGGGCTGGGCCAGCCCCTGCCCACCCTGTCCGGGGGTGAGCGCCAGCGGCTCAAACTGGCCACCCACCTGGGTGAACGGGGCGGCGTGTTCGTGCTCGACGAGCCGACCGCCGGGCTGCACCTCGCCGACGTCGAGCACCTGCTCGGCCTGCTCGACCGGTTGGTCGACTCCGGAAAGTCGGTCATCGTCGTCGAACACCACCAGGCGGTGATGGCCCACGCCGACTGGATCATCGACCTCGGTCCCGGCGCCGGCCACGACGGCGGCCGGGTGGTGTTCGAGGGCACGCCCGCCGACCTGACCGCCGATCGCAGCACCCTCACCGGCGAGCACCTCGCCGCCTACGTCGGCCGGTAAGCGGCGAGCCAGCCTCCGTGGCCTGAACGGTCTCAGCGAAGCGGGGACCCAGCCCTACAGTTCGACAACGCTGCGCAGGACGTCGCCGGTGCCCATCTTGGTGAAAGCCTCCTCCACATCGTCGATGCCGATGCGTTCGGTGACGAACTTGTCGAGGGGAAACCGGCCCTGCAGGTACAGGTCGGTCAGCGCCGGAAAGTCGCGGCTCGGCAGGCAGTCGCCGTACCAGGACGGCTTCAGTGCCCCGCCGCGGCCGAAGAAGTCGATCATCGGCAGCTCGGGCATGACCATGTCGGGGGTGGGCACGCCGACCAGCACCATCGTGCCGGCCAGGTCGCGGGCGTAGAACGCCTGCTTGAGAACCTCGGGGTGCCCGACCGCCTCGATCACGACGTCGGCGCCAAACCCGCCGGTGGCGTCCTGGATCGCCTCGACCGGGTCGACCGACGAGGCGTCGACCGTGTGGGTGGCGCCGAACTGCGTGGCCAACTCCAGCTTCTTCGGGTCGCGGTCGACGGCGATGATCGTGGTGGCCCCGGCCAGCGCTGCGCCGGCGATGGCGGCGTCACCCACACCACCGCAGCCGAAGACGGCCACCGAATCGCCACGTGACACCTCGCCGGTGTTGACCGCTGCGCCGAAGCCCGCCATCACGCCGCACCCAAGCAGGCCCGCTGCAGCCGGATCGGCCTCGGGGTTCACCTTGGTGCATTGGCCGGCGGCCACCAGCGTCGCCTCGCAGAAGGAGCCGATGCCCAGTGCGGGCGACAGCGGCGTGCCGTCGGTGAGGGTCATCTGCTGCGTGGCGTTGTGGGTGTTGAAGCAGTACTGAGGTTGGCCCTTGGCGCACGCCCGGCACTCGCCGCACACCGCCCGCCAGTTCAGCACGACGTAGTCGCCCACCTCGACCTCGGTGACCCCCTCGCCGACCGACTCGACGATGCCGGCCGCCTCATGGCCGAGCAGAAACGGGAAGTCGTCGGAGATGCCGCCCTCGCGGTAGTGCAGGTCGGTGTGGCAGACACCGCAGGCCTGCACGGTCACCCGGGCCTCGCCCGGACCGGGGTCGGGGACGACGATGTCGGTCACCTCGACCGGTGCGCCTTTGCTGCGCGCGATCACTCCACGAACGGTCATCGACATCTGGTCCCCCTCGATTGGCTGTCAGCCCGAAGCTAGTCGGCCGTCCGCTCGTCTTTCGGCCGTTCCGACCGCCCGCACTGCCCGGGTGGCACCCATGCCCCCAGCGGAACCCCCCTACTCGGGGAGGGCGGTATCGGCGCTCTGCCAGCAGTACCAGGCGACCAGGGAACGGTAGGGCCGAAACGGTTCGCCCAGCTTGGGCATCTGATGGACCGACGGCGCCTCGGTGCGATGCGCCTTGCCCCAGCCGGCCCGCACGCCGACGTCGCCGCAGGGCCACACGTCGGGTCGTCGCAGCGCGCTGATCAGAAACATCTGCGCCGACCATTCACCGATGCCTCGCACGCTGACCAGCCGTTCGGTGACCTCCTCGTCGCACATCGTCCCGAGCCGCCCCAGGCGAAGCCGCCCGTCGAGCACACGGGCCGACAGGTCCCGCAGCGCCGCCACCTTCGCCCGGGACAGCCCGGCGGCCCGCAGCTCGGCCTCGGGCACGGCCAGCAGGGCGGCTGGGTGGACCGGGGCACCGCCGGATGCCGCCTCGACTCGCCCCCAGATCGCTGCGGCGGCGGCGCCGGCCAGCTGCTGGTAGGCGATGCCCCGCGCCAGGGTTGGGAAGCGGTCGGCGACCGGGATCGGACGCCCCCACGGCGGCGCGCCGTGCCGATCGATCAAGGTGTCGAGCTGCGGGCTGACTCCCCGCAGCTCCCGAACCCCCTCGTAGACCCAGCGGGCAGCCCGTGCCATCGACCGAGCCTGCCACGTATGCGGCCCGCCGAGCACTCTCCGAAGCCATTTCATATTCGGGCCCGGTACGGTCCCTGACGTGGAACCTCATTTCCCGACCCTGTTCGATGCCATCGCCCGGGCCAGGCCCGATCGACCGGCGATGCGCACCCCGGACCGCACGACGACGTGGGCCGACCTGGCCCGGCGTACCGATGCGTTCGGGGCGGCGCTGGTCGAGGCCGGCATCGTCGCTCCCCCGGTTGCGGCAGCGGCGCCAACCGAGCCGTGGCGGTGCCCCAACCCGCGGGTCGCCCTCTACATGCACAACCACCCCGCGTACCTGGAGGCGATGGTCGGCGCCTGGAAGGCCCGGGCGACGGGGATGAACGTCAACTACCGCTACCGGGCGACCGAGCTGGTCGATCTGCTCAACGACGCCGAACCCGAAGCGGTCGTCTATCACCAGGCGTTTACCCCCACCCTGTCGGAGGCCCTCCCCCGCTTGGCGCACCGCCCCCGGCTGATCCTGCGGGTGCCCGACGACTCCGGCCATCCCCTCCTGCCCGGGGCGCTCGACTACGAGGAGGTGCTCGCCGGCGCCGGGGCGCTGCCCGACGAGGTGCGTGCGGCCTGGAGCCACGAGGACCGCTATGTGGTGTTCACCGGCGGCACGACCGGCACGCCCAAGGGGGTGCTGTGGCGCCAGAGTGACTTCGCCGTGTCGGCGCTGGGGTTCCACCCGGGCGAACTCGCCGACGAGGTTGGTGCCGAGGCGTGGGCGGCGTCGTTGCCCGACGCTCCGCCCATCACCTTGCCGGCGCCGCCGTTCATGCACGGGGCCGCCCACTGGAATGCGCTGGCCGCCTGGTTGAAGGGTGGCACGGTCATCCTGCCCGAGCACCCCGAGCGCTTCGACCCGGATGCGGTGCTCGACGCGGTCGAGTGGGGCGAGGCAACCGCGTTGATCATCGTCGGCGATGCCTTCGCCCGGCCGCTGCTCGAGGCCGACCGCCGCCGTCACCGGCAACTCCCCAGCCTCCGCCACCTGCTGACCGGAGGTGCGATCCTCTCCCCGTCGGTCAAGTCGGAGCTGGCCGAACGCTGGCCCCACCTGAGCATCGTCGACGTGCTCGGCAGCTCGGAGTCCGGTCGCCAAGCGGTGCACCGTCACCGCGCCGGCCCCCCCGGGATGACGGTCGAGGCCGAGGCGCGGGCGTTTCGCCCCGGCGCCGGCACCGTGATCGTCAACGACGCGGCCGACGCGCTGATCGAACCCCCACCCGAGGGTCGACCGAGCTCGGAGGTCGGCTGGCTGGCCCGCAGCGGCCGGGTGCCGCTGGGTTACCTCGGCCACCCGGGACGCACCGCCGGCACCTTCCCCGTCCTCGGCGGCCGGCGCCTGGCGGTCACCGGCGATCGGGCCCGGTACCGGCGCTCCGGGGATCGGCTCAACATCGAGCTGCTCGGCCGGGAGTCGGCGTGCATCAACACCGGCGGCGAGAAGGTGTTCGCCGAGGAGGTCGAGGAACGACTGGCCCATCACCCGTCGGTGGTCGACCTGGTCGTCGCCCCCGCCGAGGATGCCCGCTTCGGCCAGGCGGTTGGAGCGGTGGCGGCGCTGCGCCCGGGCGCTCGGCTGAGCCTGGACGAGCTGCGGGAGTTCGGGCGGGCGCACCTGGCGGACTACAAGCTGCCTCGCCGTCTGGTGCTCGTCGACCAGGTGGTGCGGTCGCCGAGCGGCAAGCCGGACTACCCGTGGGCTCGGGCACAGCTCGCCCCGGACCCCTCCGAGCCCCACGCTCCCAACGAATCGGTTTAGCCACGACCGAGGCGGCGGTACGATTGGTCGGATGAGGGGCGCCGCGAGAGAGGGCTACGGGCAGGACGGGACGCCCGAGGCGCCGGCCGAGCCTGGATTGGCCGATGACGCCGGGGGGTCCTGCGAACCCGAGGTCACCGACGAACCCGAGTTGGCCCCCGAATCCGGATTGGCCGACGAAGCCGAGCAGTCCGACGATGCCGGGCGGTCCGGCGAGGGGTCGGCGGGCTCCGCCAACGACGACACGACGCCAGGTTCGACGCGGGCCCGTCGCTTTCGCCCCGGGGCGTCCAACCCGAGCGTCGCCATGTTTCGCCGACCCAAGCGCCCGCGTTTTCGGCGCTCCTCCGACGTGCTGATGGAGCCCAAGCAGCGTGGCCGACTGAGGGCGGCGGCGATCGCCGCCGAGTACGCCACCGGGCGCCGCGAGGACAGCGAGGAGGCGGCGAGTCGCAACGTGCTCATCCGCCTCGGCCGCATCAGCCTGGGCACGCTGGTGATTCTCGCCGGCATCATCATGTTGATGGCCCCCGGGCCCGGGGCTCTGGCCATCGCCGCAGGGCTGGCCATCCTGTCCAAGGACGTCGCCTGGGCCGACCGGGCGCTGCACTACATCCGGGAGAAGGTTCCGGGGGTACCCGCCGACGGCTCGATCCCCCGCTCCACCTGGCTGGTCATGGGGCTGCTCACGGCGTCGGGCATTGCGGTCGGGATCTACCTCAAGACCGGTGTCTGACCCCTCCGCCAACGCCACCGCCGCCGAGCGTGGCACCTGGGCGCTCGCCCGGCCACTCGACCTGCGCGCCACGCTCGGGCGGCTGCGGGGCGGCTCGACACCCACCCGCCGGCTGTGGCCCGATCGGGCCCGCTGGGCCGGCCGCTGGCCGTCGGGGGTGGCCACCCTCGCCCTGCGCGTCGCCGACGGGGCCCTCATCGCCGTCGCCGCCGGGCCCGGCGCTGCGGAGGCGATCGCCCTGGTCCCGACGCTGGTGGGGCTGGACGACGATCACCGGCCACTGGTCGATGCTCGACCGCCGGCACTGGCGCGTCTGGCCCGCCGCAGCGCCGGGTATCGCATGGGCGCCACCGGCGATCTGACCGGTGCCCTCCTCCCCGCCGTGCTCGGCCAACGGGTGACCGCCGGCGAGGCCCACGGCGCCTGGACCCGGATGTGCTGGGCCTACGGCGAGGCGGCACCCTCACACCCGCACCTCGACCGGCTGATCCCCGACCCCGACCGCCTGGTCGTGCCCCCGAAGCCGAGTGTGATCGCCACCCTGACCGCCCACGAGCTACACGGCTTCGGCGTCGAGCGCTCCCGTGGCGACCTGATGATCGGCCTGGCCCGACGGGCGTCGTCGCTCGATCAGCTCGTCACACGACACCCGGCCGCCGAGGTTCGCCGCAGGCTGTGCACCATTACCGGCCTGGGCCCCTGGACCGTCTCGATCGCCACCCGCGTGGCGATGGGCGATCCCGATGCGGTGCTGCTCGGCGACCTTCACCTCCCCTCGACCGTGGCCTGGGCCCTGGCCGGGGAGCAGCGGGCCGACGACCAGCGCATGCTCGAGCTGTTGGCGCCCTACGCCGGGCAACGGGCCCGGGTACAACAGCTGATCAAGCTGGCGGGCATCCGCGCCCCCCGCCGCCATCACCGCTATCGACCCCTCCCGATCGCCCGGATGTAGCCCTTCGCCGCGGTGGAGTAGCCCACAGGATCTCCACAGCGGGGCGGTCGTCTGCACCGTCATCTCCACAGAAATATCCCGAAAGACACAGCCTTGTCCTCTTCCTCCGCACAGGGTGACCGGCGTACGGTCGACACATGGCCACTTACGAGGTTCATTTGCGAGACGGATCCACCCACGAGGTCGACGGCGTCGACGCCTACCAGCCGGAACGCACGATGACGACGTTCTTTCGCTCCAACAATGCCCGCAAGGCGATCGACTGCTGGTCCGAGCGGGTGGCCAGCTTTCGCACCGACGAGCTGCTGGTCATCCGGGTGTCGCCCGAGTGCGCCGCCGGCGCCGATGGTGCGGTGCCCGACGGTGGCCGGCACGCCTCCGGGCCGTCGGTCGCCACCCGGCGCAACGTCAGCCTGGTGTCGGCCTAGCACCCCGGCCACACGTCCTCGATCGGCGGGTGTCGCGGCGACGGTAGGCTGCGCTCCGTGGAGGGGCAGCTGGCCGCACGGCGTCCGAGGATCCTGGTCATCGTTCCCGCCTTCAACGAGGAGGAGTCGATCGACGCCCTCCTGCAGCGGGTGGCTTCGCTGAGCGACTCCTCGGCGACCCTCGACGTGCTCGTCGTCGATGACGGCTCGATCGACGCCACCGCTGCGATCGCCAGGCGCGCCGGCGTGGCGGTGGCCCCGATGCCGGTGCACCTGGGCATCGGGGCGGCGCTGCGGACCGGGTTTCGCCATGCCCACGACGCCGGCTACGACGGCGCTGTGCAGCTCGATGCCGACGGCCAACACGACCCCGAGGAGATCGAACGGATCCTCGCCGGGCTGGCCGAGGGCGCCGACCTGGTGATCGGCACCCGGTTCGGCCACGACGACGACATCCGGGCGCCCAACTACCGGCCTTCGGCCTACCGGGCGCTGGCGATGCGCTGGCTGCGTCTGGGGGTGCGCCTGCATACCGGCGCCCACCACAGCGATCCCTCCAGCGGGTTTCGGGGTTTCTCCGCACCGTTGGTGGCGTCGTTCGCGGCCGACTACCCGCTCGACTACCTGGAATCGGTCGAGTCGCTCATCACCGCCCACCTGCTCGGCTTCAGCGTGGCCGAGGTGCCGATCACCGGCCGCACCCGGGTCTCGGGGGTTCCCTCGCACCGGGGCCACCGGCTGGGGTTCCACTACCTCCGCATGTGGACGGCGTTGATGTTGCTGCGCCGCCGGCGCGCCTCATGAGACCGACGAGCGGTGCGATACACGGGCTGACGCCGTGAGACGAACGGGCGTCAGGATCGGTGGGGCGAGATGAACGACATGTGGCGCTGGCTGGCGCTGATCTGGGCGGTCGTGTCGGTGGGCACGGTCCTGTGGTTCGTCCGCCTCGGGCGCCTGCGGATCAAGTACGCCTTTCCGACGATGGCCCTCGGGCTGCTGGTCGGGGCCCTGGCGGCCGCTCCGGCGTTGGCCGAGCAGGCCGCCAGGCGCCTCCACTTGGAAACCCCCTTGGCGTTGGTGACGCTGCTGGTGCTCGCCTACTCCTCCGGCATGTCCCTGGTGGCGGTGCGCGAGCTCAGCCGGCTCGAGGCCCGCATCCGGTCGTTGGCCGAGGCGGTGGCGCTGCTCGACGCCCGCACCTACCGGGTGCAGGATCAGCGGCCCGCCGCCGACCCGCCATCCCCACCTGCACCGGAGGACTAGGCCTCACGGCACGTGAGCGGTTGCCCGCGCAGATCATCCGGCGCCGCCCACTATCATCGCCCGGGTCATGAGACGGCTCCTCGGCAGGTTGGAGCAGTGGAGGCCCTGGCCTGTCGCTGCGCTGGCCCTCGTCTCCTATGTGCCGCTGCTGTTGACCCATCGCGGCCAGGTCGGCGCCGACACGAAGAGCTACCTGTACCTCAACCCGGGCAAGCTGCTCGCCGACGCCCCCTGGTTGTGGGAGACCGGCGTTGGGCTGGGCACGGTCACCCACCAGAACATCGGGTACCTGTGGCCCGCCGGGCCGTTCTATTGGTTCTTCGACATGATCGGCGTCCCGGACTGGATCGCCCAACGGATCTGGTTGGGCACGATCATCTTCGCGGCGGGCATGGGCGTGCGCTTCATGTTGCGCACCCTGCGCTGGGAGTTGCCCGGCGTCACCGTCGCCGCGCTCGCCTATGCCCTCAGCCCCTACCTGCTGCACTACGGGGCCCGCATCTCGATCATCTTGTTGCCCTTCGCCGGGCTGCCGTGGCTGATCGCCTTCACCGCTCGGGCACTGCGCCACGGCGGCTGGCGGGATCCGGCCGCCTTCGCGCTGATCACGATGACCGTCGGCGGCATCAACGCCACCTCGTTGCTGTTGGTGATGATCGGCCCGGGCATGTGGGTGCTGTACGCGCTGCTCGCCGAACGGGAGATCACCTGGGGCCGGGCGTTGGCGGTCGTGGCCCGCATCGGCGTGCTCACGCTGATCACCTCGCTGTGGTGGATGGCCGGCCTGATGCTGCAGGGCAAGTACGGCATTCCGATCCTCGACTACACCGAGACCTACAAGGTGGTCGCAGGGGCGTCGTCGGCCCCGGAGATCATGCGGGGGCTCGGGTACTGGTTCTTCTACGGCAGCGACTCGCTGGGTCCGTGGATCTCCGGCGCGGTGACGATGGTGCAGAACCCGCTGGTGCTGGTGGTCAGCTTCCTGCTGCCCGCCCTGGTCGTGGTCTCGGGGTTCCTCACCCGGTTCCGTTACCGGGCGTACTTCGTGCTGATGGTCGTCGTCGGTGCGCTGACCGCCATCGCCTCCCACCCCTTCGACTCCCCCACGCCCGCCGGTGCGCTGTTCAAGGCGGCGACGACGACCGATGCCGGCCTGGCGTTCCGGTCCACCCCGCGGGCCCTCCCCCTGCTCGCCCTCGGCGGGGCGGTGTTGCTCGCCGCCGGCATCTCGGCGGTGGCCACGCTGCGCCCCCGGCTGCGGGTGCCGCTGAGCCTGGTGATCGTGGCGCTGATCGGCATCAACCAGGCGCCGCTGTTCCTCGGACGGATGGTCGACGACAACCTGCAGCGCTCGGAAAACATCCCCGAGTACTGGAACGAGGTGGCCGCGGCTCTGGACGCCGGCGACCGGGACACCCGCGTGCTCGAGATGCCGGGTATCGACTTTGCCAGCTACACCTGGGGCAACACGGTCGACCCGGTCACCCCTGGCCTGATCGACCGCGACTACGCCGCTCGCGAGTTGATCCCCTACGGCTCGTTCGCCTCGGCCCAGCTGATGATGGCCCTCGACCTGCCCTACCAGGAGGGCACGGCCAACCCGGCGGCGTTGGGCCCGATGCTGCAGCTGATGTCGGTCGGCGACCTGGTCGCCCGCAACGACCTGCGCTTCGGTCGGTACCGCTCCCCCCGTCCCCGGACGTTCTGGGATCAGGTGACGTCGGCCCCCGGTCTGGGCGATCCGGTGGGCTTCGGCCCCGACGTGTCCGATCGCCCCGACCCGGTCGTGCCGCTGTTGGACGGGATCGAGTTGGGGACCGACCCGGCGTTGCCCGACCCGCCGTCGGTCGGCATCGTTCCGGTCGAGGATCCCCGCCCGATGGTGCGCACCGAATCGGCCGCTGCCCCCACCCTGTTGGACGGCGACGCCCACGGGCTGGTCACGGCGGCCGGCGCCGGGATGATCGACCCGGACCGGCCGGTGCTGTACTCGGCCAGCTTCGCCGACGATCCGGACGCGCTGCGGGCGCTGGCCACCGAGCCGGGGGCCGAGCTGATCGTCACCGACTCCAACCGCAAGCAGGGCCTGCGCTGGGGCTCGGTCCGGGAGAACCGCGGCTACACCGAGCGCGCCGACCGGGAGCCGATCATCACCGACGTCAGCGACAACCGCCTCGACGTGTTCCCCGAGGCCGACCGCGATTCAAACGGCGAAACCGACACCGACACCCAGACCGTCGTGGAGACCCGCGGCGGTGCCACCGTGGACGCGACCACCTACGGCAACGGGGTCAGCTACACGCCCGGGGACCAACCGTTCTTCGCCGTGGACGGTTCGCTGAACACCGCATGGCGCACCGGGGCCTTCGGCGAGCTCAAACAGGATGCGCTCGAGCTCACCTGGGACTCGCCGGTCACTACTGACACCGTGACCTTGGTACAGAGCCAGCGCAGGGGCAACAGGCACATGACCCAGGTCGAGTTCAGCTTCGATTCCGGCGACGGAGTCTTCGCCGATCCGATCGAGGTCGACCTTGGGGAGGAATCGCTGAGCCCGGAGGGGCAGGTGGTCGACTTCCCGGAGCGGACGTTCTCCCGGATGCGGGTCGAGATCCTCGACACCAACGTGGGTGAGCTGGCCGACTACGGCAAGGTGTCCGAGGTGGGCATCGCCGAGCTGATGGTGGCCGATACCACCCTCGAGCAGGTGGTGCGCCCGCCGACCGACCTGCTCGACACGTTGGGCGGCGACAGCCTGTCCAACCCGCTGGCGATCGTGTTGCGCCGTGCGGCGGCCAACCCCGAGGAGGGCGTGCTCGACGACGAGGAGCCATCGATCGTGCGCACCCTGTCGGTGCCCGCTGAGCGCAGCTTTGCCCTCGGAGGGCTGGCCCGGCTGTCCCTCGGCCAGCCCGACGAGAGCATCGACGCCATCCTCGGCGTGCCCGGCGCCGACGAGGGAGGCGTCACCGCCAGCTCCGCTGCACGTTTGGCCAGCCTGCGGGCGCGTGCGGCATCGGCGAACGATGGCGACCTGAGCACCGCCTGGCAGAGCCCGGCCAACCCGCAGGGCGGCACCTGGGTGAACTTCGAGTATCCGAAGGCGATCAGCGTCGACGAGCTGGAGTTCAGCTACCTCAACGACGGACGCCACTCAACACCGAAATCCATCCATCTCGAGGGCGACGGTGTGGCCTCGGCGTCGATCGAGGTGCCGGAGGCCAAGCCGGGCGATACGCGTGGCGACACGACGACCGTCCGCCTCGAGGTGCCCGAGGCGGTGCGCGGTACCAACCTTCGCCTGGTCGTCGACGAGATCCACCCTCGCACCACGCTGGAGTGGTTCAGCCACTCCGAGGCGGACCTGCCGATCGGCATCGCCGAGGTGGGTTGGGGCGGACCGACGATGGGCGCCCCACTCGACGATCTCGGCGGCGTCTGCCGCGACGACCTGTTGTCGCTCGACGGCCAGGCGATCGGCATCCGGCTCGAAGCGACGGCCGACGAACTGCTCGACCGCCAACCGGCAGGGGTACGCACCTGCGACCCGGAGGCGCCCGCCGGTTCGGGCACCGCCGACGACGAGCGTCCGACGATCGAGCTCGGCCCCGAGGCCTCGCTGCTGCGCAGCGGCGCCGGCCTGAGCGTGGGTGTCGACCTCGACGAGCTGTGGCTCACCTCGGCCGCCGGGGGCGACGCGGTGGCCACCCCGGCCGAGCCACTGGGCAGCACCGATCTGAAGGGCGGCGCCGCGGCGCCACGGCTGGGCGTCGACCCGAACACTGCGCCCGGCCAGTCGGCGCCTCGCACCGAGACCGGGCGCACGTCGCGTTTGACCTACGAGGTGTCGGTCGCCGACGCCGACGAGCCCTACTGGTTGGTGATGGGCCAGTCGTTCAACCCCGGGTGGCATGCGACGACCGCCGACGGCACCGACCTGGGGCCGCCCACGCTGATCAACGGCTTCGCCAACGGGTGGCTGGTCAACCCCGGCGAAGTGGGCCCCGACGCCAAGATCGTCATCGAATGGACCCCGCAGCGGACGGTGTGGATCGCACTCGCCCTCTCGCTGATCGGCCTGCTGGTCACGCTGGGGATGGCGTTCTTCGACCCGAAGTGGCTGGGTGGACGGGTCAACCGTCCTTCGGCCCGGGTGTCCCACGTGGTGCCGCTCAGCCCGCTCGACCGCTTCGGGGCGCCCCGGTCGTGGGTCCGGGCCGGCCTGCTCGGCCTCGGCGCCGCCGTCGTCGGCGTGCTCGCTTTCGGGCTGCCCGTCGGGCTGATCGCCGGTGCGTTCACCGCGTTGGTGTTGCGCTACCCGTCCGCCTGGCCGGCGCTGCGGGTGGTGGGGATCGGCGGCTACGGCCTGGGCGGCCTGTTCGTCATCGCCAAGCAGATCCGCAACGGCTACGAGCTGGGCTTCGAGTGGCCCAACCTGTTCTCCGCCGCCCATGGGCTGGTGCTCGTGTCGCTGGCGCTGCTCGCCGTCGACGTGGTGGTCGAGGGGCTCGTCGGCGGCTGGCGACGGACGGTGGACGACGATTTCGACCGGGAGAAGACCTGACGATGACCGGACCATCGGTGCACGCCGGCTCGCTCAGCACGGCGGGACGGGCGCGCCTGGCCGAGTTGGCCGACGCCTCCGGGATCCGCCGGGTTCACATGTTGGGCTGGCGCGACCTGGACGACGACGAGGCGGGCGGCTCCGAGGTGCACGCCTCGACCGTGGCCGCCCTGTGGGCGGAGGCGGGCCTCGAGGTGACGATGCGCTCGTCGGCGTCGAAGGGCCGCAGCGCCGAGGGCTTCCGCGATGGCTACCGGGTGATCCGGCGGGGCTCACGTTACGGGGTGTTCCCCCGGGCTGCGGCCGCCGAGATCACCGGGCGTCACGGGCCCAGCGACGCCCTGGTCGAGATCTGGAACGGCATGCCGTTTGTTTCTCCGCTCTGGTGGCGCGGCCCGCATGCGGTGTGGCTGCACCACGTGCACGGCCCGATGTGGAACATGGCGCTGGGCGACCGGCTGGGCAAGGTGGGGCGCCTGCTCGAGGAACGTGTGGCTCCACCGCTCTACCGGCGGGTGCCGGTGGTGACGTTGTCGGCCTCCTCCGAGGAGGAGTTGACCCGTGACCTGGGCTTCTCGCAGGACCGTGTGGGCGTGGTCGAGCCGGGCATCGATGCCCGCTATACCCCCGGCGGCACCCGCTCGGAGACGCCGCTGGTCGTTGCGGTGGCCCGCCTGGCGCCGGTCAAGCGGTTCTCGATGCTTGTCCGGGCCGCCGCCCGGGCTCGCGAGCGGGTGGGGGACCTGCGGCTGGTGATCGTCGGCGAGGGCTACATGCGCCCGGACGTCGTCGCCACGATCGAGGCGGTCGGCGGACAGTCCTGGGTGCACATGGCCGGACACGTCAGCGATGACGAGCTGATCGACCTCTACCGCTCGGCCTGGTGCGTGGCCTCGGCGTCCGAGCGCGAGGGGTGGGGCATGACGATGACCGAGGCGGCCGCCTGCGGCACGCCGGCGGTCGCCACCGACATCGCCGGGCACGCCGACGCCATCCGGGCCGACCACAGCGGCCTGCTCGTCGACGGCGAGCAGGGGCTGGCCGACGGCCTGGCCCGCCTGCTGGGCGACGCCGCCCTGCGCACCCGGCTGCAGGCCGGCGCGCTTCTGCGGGCCGCCGAGCTCACCTGGGAGCACACCGCCGTCGCCAACTTCGAGGTGCTGGCGACCGGGTCGGTGGCCAACGCCCGACCCCTCGGTACAAGCGGGCCGTAGGGACCAGGCGGCTGTCTCGCCGTGTGGGTGGTGCGGCGGCCCGAGGCCTAACGGGGCGTGAGGTAGCGCTCGGGTGGAGGCCCGTACCGGCCCCGCACAAAGTCGACGATGCCCTCCCACCGGGCACGGGCGTCGAACACCAGCGGGCGACGGGCGGGGCGCAACACGCCCCCGGCCAGCTGGTACAGCGAGATGCACAGTCGGATGAAGGCGTGGTACAGCCCGGAGTGGGTGCGCACCAACAGCAGCGTGTTGCGGTGCTGGAGGTAGTCGACCAGGGCCACGCTGGAGCCGAGGTGGGTGTTGGTCACCCGGGCGCCGCGCACCAGGCCGACGCCCCAGCCCAGCTGCCGGGCGCGGGCGCCCAGGTCGGCCTCCTCGCAGTAGGCGAAGTAGCGCTCGTCGAACAGCCCGATCTCCTCGAGCGCCGCCCGGCGGGCGACCATCAGCGTGCCGTGCGGGTAGTCGACGTCCTCCCACCCGTCGGGGTCGGCCGGCGTCGCCGCCGGGCCCGGCACCGTCACCATGCCGCCGAAGTAGGGGTCGAACACCGGGATGGATCCGTCGCCGACGTCGGCGCAGGCCAGCGCAGCGCCGGGCCGGGCATCGAGTGCCGCCCCCATCCGCTCCAGGCAATCCACCGCCGGTGCGGCGTCGTGGGGGGCGAGCGCCACCCACTCGGTGTCCTCGTCCGTGTTGCAGCTGGCCAACCAGTGGCGCAGGCCAAAGTTGGCGCCGGGCCCAAACCCCAGGTTCTCCCCGGCCTCGAGCAGCTCGATGAGGGGGCCGTTGTCACCCGGCGGGCGGCCGCGCTCCAAACCGGCGCTCTCCAGCCCGGGGCGCTCCAACCCGGCGCTCTCCAGCCCGGCGCGCTCCAACCCGGCGCGCTCCAGCCCGGCGCGCAGTGCCTCCAGGTGTTCGGCGGTCGAGCCGTTGTCGACGACGATCAGGCGTTCCAGCTCGGTCTGAGCCAGCCAGGCGTCGAGCACGTCGAGGAGCGCAACCGATGCGTTGCGATGGATGAGGATCCCGGTGAAGCGTGCCACCGCAGCAGCCTCCCCCGGGCTGGTACCGTCCCGCCAAACGAACCGGCGGCCCCGAGGCATCGATCGGCCGGACACAGCCTGGAGGCACACACCCGTGGACACAGCGCAGTTGAACCGCGACCTGAGCGACGAGCAGTCGGCGCTCGACGAGGTCGTCGCCGGCCTCGACGACGCCGCCTGGTCGCTGCCCACCCCCAGCGAACGCTGGAGCGTGGCCGACCAGATCGCCCATCTGACGTTTTTCGACCGGGCCGCAGTCCTGGCGATCGAGGATCCCGACGCGTTCGGGGCGCTGTTCGAGGCGCTGCTCGGCTCCGCCGTCGACGGTGACGAGGGCGTCGACGCCCACACGCTGGGCGAGTTTCGGGCGATGAGCCCCGCCGACTTGCTCGAGGCCTGGCGCGAGGGCCGCCGCCGGCTCGAGCGTGCCGCGGATTCGCTGGAGGAGGGTGCCCGGGTGAACTGGTTTGGCCCGCCGATGAGCGGCCGCTCGTTTCTCACCGCCCGCCTGATGGAGGTGTGGGCCCACGGCCAGGACATCTGCGATGCGGTCGGCGCCACCCGGCAGCCCACCGCCAGGTTGGCCCACATCGCCCGGCTGGGCTTCCTCACCCGGGGCTGGACGTTCACCAACCGCGGCGAGGTGCCGCCGGTCAGCGACGTGCGGGTCGAGCTGGTCGCCCCCGATGGATCGAGATGGGACTTCGGGCCCGCCGACGCCGCCGAGCGGGTCAGCGGCGGCGCCGAGGATTTCTGTCTGGTCGTCACCCAGCGCCGCCACCTGGACGACACCGAACTCGATGTGGTCGGCGACGACGCGCTGAGCTGGATGACCCAGGCCCAGGCGTTCGCCGGCCCACCGACAGACCCACCCGTGCCCGCCGGGATCAAGCTGGAGTAGGACAGCTACAACGGTCGGTCGCCGGGCGCCACCGGGGTGGGCAGGTCGGTCGAGCCCATCAGGGCGGCATCGACCGATGCGGCGCACGATCGGCCTTCGGCGATCGCCCAAACGATCAGGCTTTGGCCGCGGCCCATGTCGCCGCACACCCAGACGTCGTCGGCCGAGGTGCGGTAGTGGTCGTCTCGGGCCACGTTGGAGCGGGCGTCGCGCTCGACCCCAAACTGCTCGAGCAGCGGAGAGTCCTCCGGCCCGGTGAAACCCATCGCCAGAAACACCAGGTCGACCGGCAACTCGGTTTCCGATCCCGGCACTTCGTCGAAGCTCATCCTCCCGTCGACCAGGCGGGGGCGCACCTCGACGAAGTGCAGGCCGGTCAGGACGTTGTCCTCGTCGGCGACGAAGTGCTTGGTCGAGACGGCGTAGGTCCGTTCGCCGCCTTCCTCGTGGGCCGAGGTGGTGCTGTAGGTGAAGGGCCAGGTGGGCCAGGGGTGGGCGTCGGTCCGGTGCGTGGGCGGCTGCTCCATGATCTCGAACTGCTCGACCGACGCGGCCCCCTGGCGGTGGGCGGTGCCGAGGCAGTCGGCCCCGGTGTCGCCCCCGCCGATGATCACGACCCGCTTGCCGGCGGCCGAGATCGGGGCGTCGACCCGGTCGCCCTCCTGCACCCGGTTGGAGCCCGGCAGGTACTCCATCGCCTGGTAGACGCCGGTGGCCTCACGCCCAGGGATCGGCAGGTCGCGCCGGGCGGTGGCGCCGCCGGCGAGCACGACCGCGTCGGAGGCGCGACGCAGTTCGTGCGCATCCAGGTCGATGCCCACCTCGGTGTCGGTGACAAACCGGGTGCCCTCGGCGCGCATCTGGGCCAGGCGGCGGTCGAGCACCCGCTTCTCCATCTTGAACTCGGGGATGCCGTAGCGCAGCAGCCCGCCCAAGCGGTCGGCCCGCTCGTAGACGGTGACGGTGTGACCGGCCCGGGTGAGCTGCTGGGCCGCCGCCAGGCCGGCCGGGCCCGAGCCGACCACCGCCACCCGCTTGCCGGTCAGGCGGGCGGGTGGGATCGGGCGCACCCAGCCCTCCTGCCAGGCCCGGTCCACGATCTCCTGCTCGACGCGCTTGATCGTCACCGGGTCGGCGTTGATGCCCAACACGCAGGCCGCCTCGCACGGCGCCGGGCACAGCCGCCCGGTGAACTCCGGGAAGTTGTTGGTGGCGTGCAGCGCCTCGATCGCCTGGTGCCACTGGTGGCGGTAGATCAGGTCGTTCCAGTCCGGGATCAGGTTGCCCAGCGGGCATCCCTGGTTGCAGAACGGGATGCCGCAGTCCATGCAGCGGCTGGCCTGCGCTTCGAGGTCCTCGGCGGGAAAGTCCTCATACACCTCGTGCCAGTCCTTGATCCGCACCGGCACGGCCCGTCGTGCCGGCAACTCCCGGCCGAGCTCGAGAAATCCTCGTGGGTTACCCATAGTTGGCTCCTTAAGCTCGGGCGGCGGCCATGACCGCGTCCATCGTGGCGTCGGCGTCCAGACCCTCGGCCTCGGCCTTGGCGGTCACCTCGAGGACTCGCTGGTAATCGGTGGGCATCACCTTGGTGAACTCGCCAACTGCGCTCTCCCAGCGGGCGAGCAGCTCGGCACCCACGTCGGAGCCGGTCACCTCGACGTGTCTGGCGATGACCTCACGCAGGAATTCGGCCTCGGCGCTCGAATCCTGGGAGCCGTGGTGATCACCGTTGCTCTCAGGGTCCGTCGGGGAGCGCCGCCGAGCGATTGCAGCTCGACCATGCCCGGGTTGACGTTGGCAACGAGTGCCCCGTCGGGGTCCCACACATAGGCGATGCCGCCCGACATGCCGGCGCCGAAGTTTCGTCCGGTCGGCCCGAGCACGACCGCTCGGCCGCCGGTCATGTACTCGCATCCGTGGTCGCCCACACCCTCGGTGACGACCAGGGCGCCGGAGTTGCGCACGCAGCACCGCTCCCCCACCTGGCCGCGCACGAACATCTCGCCGCCGGTGGCGCCGTAGGCCATCACGTTGCCGGCGATGATGTTGTCGGCGGCCACGAAGCTCGGATGGGTGCTCAGCGGGGGCGCCAGGACGAGGCGACCGCCAGAGAGGCCCTTGCCGACGTAGTCGTTGGCGTCGCCGAAGAGGCCGAGCGTGATCCCCCTGGGCAGGAAGGCGCCGAAGCTGTTGCCCGCCGACCCGGTGAAGTCGATGGTGATCGTGTCGTCGGGCAGGCCCTCGGCCCCCCAGGCCTTGGTCACCTCGTGGCCCAACATGGTGCCCACCGTGCGGTTGACGTTGCGGATCGGCAGCTCCAACCGCACCGGGGTGCCATCGGCGATCGCACCCTCGCTGAGGGCGATCAGGGTGTGGTCGAGCGCCCGTTGCAGGCCGTGATCCTGTGCGGTCGTGTGGTGAAGGGCGGTGCCCATGCTCGGC
The DNA here is from genome assembly GCA_016719385.1 of Candidatus Microthrix subdominans. Classification (NCBI taxonomy): domain Bacteria; kingdom Bacillati; phylum Actinomycetota; class Acidimicrobiia; order Acidimicrobiales; family Microthrixaceae; genus Candidatus Neomicrothrix; species Candidatus Neomicrothrix subdominans. The sequence goes on from JADJZA010000009.1 coordinate 194,197, forward strand.
TCCGGGGTGTACAGGATCGGCGACAGGTCCAGCCCGGCTGCCTTCCAGTGGTTGATCGCCGCCCTCGTGTCGAGCAGTTCGGCGTGGCCGACCGCCTCCTCGAGCGTGCGGAACCCCAGCTCGGCGAGCAGCTCGCGCACCTCCTCGGCGATGAACTCCATGAAGTTGACGACGTGGTCGGCCTGGCCGGCGAAGCGGGACCGCAGCTCGGGGTTTTGGGTGGCGATGCCCACCGGGCAGGTGTCGAGGTGACACACCCGCATCATCACGCAGCCGGAGACGACCAGCGGCGCGGTGGCGAAGCCGAACTCCTCGGCGCCGAGCAGCGCGCCGATCACCACGTCGCGACCGGTCTTCAGCTGCCCGTCCACCTGCACGACGATGCGGTCGCGCAGGCCGTTGACCAGCAGGGTCTGCTGGGTCTCGGCCAGGCCCAGCTCCCACGGCGCGCCGGCGTGCTTCAGCGACGTCAGCGGGCTGGCGCCGGTGCCACCGTCGTGGCCGGAGATCAGCACCACGTCGGCCTTGGCCTTGGCCACCCCGGCCGCCACGGTGCCCACCCCCACCTCGGCGACCAGCTTGACGTGGATGCGGGCCTCCGGGTTGGCGTTCTTCAGGTCGTGGATCAGCTGGGCCAGGTCCTCGATCGAGTAGATGTCGTGGTGCGGCGGCGGGCTGATCAGCCCGACGCCGGGCGTGGAGTGCCGGGTGCCGGCGATCCACGGGTACACCTTGTGGCCGGGCAGCTGGCCGCCCTCGCCCGGCTTGGCCCCCTGGGCCATCTTGATCTGCAGGTCGTCGGCGTTGGTCAGGTAGTGCGACGTCACCCCGAATCGGCCGGAGGCCACCTGCTTGATCGCCGAGCGGCGCAGGTCGCCGTTGGCGTCGGGCAGGTAGCGGTCGGCGTCCTCGCCGCCCTCGCCGGTGTTGGACTTGGCCCCGAGGCGGTTCATGGCGATCGCCAGGGTCTGGTGGGCCTCCGCCGAGATCGAGCCGTAGCTCATCGCCCCGGTGGAGAACCGCTTGACGATCGCCGAGACGGGTTCCACCTCGTCGAGCGGCACCGACGGGCGGGCGGCGGTGTCGAAGGTGAACAGGCCCCGCAGGGTGGCCAGCTGCTCGGCCTGGTCGTCGACCAGCGTCGTGTACTCCTTGAAGATGGCGTAGCTCTTCGACCGGGTGGCGTGTTGCAGCTTGAACACGGTCTTCGGGTTGAACAGGTGGTACTCGCCCTCCCGGCGCCACTGGTACTCGCCGCCCGCCTCCAGGGGGCGGTGGGCCAGCTCCTCGGGCCGGTCGGGCCAGGCGAGGGCGTGGCGGCGCCGCACCGTTTCGGCGATCTCGTCCAGGCCGATGCCGCCCAGCCGGCTGACCGTGCCGGTGAAGTACTCGTCGACCAGCTCGTGGCCGAGGCCGATCGCCTCGAAGATCTGGGCGCCGGTGTAGGACGCCACCGTCGAGATGCCCATCTTCGACATCACCTTGAGGATGCCCTGGCCCGCGGCCCGCACGTAGTTGGCGACCGCCTGTTCGAAGCTGACGTCGCCCAGGCGCCCCTCGGCGACCAGGTTCTCGATCGTGTCAAAGGCGGTGTAGGGGTTGACCGCCGCCGCGCCGTACCCGATCAGCGTGGCGAAGTGATGCACCTCGCGGCACTCGCCGCTCTCGACGATCAGGCCCACCCGGGTGCGGGCCTTGGTGCGCACCAGGTGGTGGTGCACCGCCGAGGTGGCCAACAGCATGGGGATCGGGGCCCGGTCCTCGGTGGAGAACCGGTCGGACAGGATGACGACGTTCACCCCCTCCTCGATGGCGGCGGACACCTCGCTCCGCAGGCGCTCCAGGTCGGCGGCCAGGCCGGCGCCGCCCTCGGTGACGCCGAAGTGGGTGTACAGCACCCGGCTCTGGAAGCCGTGCGGCCGGGTGTCGTCCAGGTCGCGCAGCTGGCGCAGCTGGTCGTTGTGCAGCACCGGGTAGGGCAGCTCGATCAGCTCGGCGTCGGCCGGGTCGAGGTCCAAGACGTTGCCCTCGGGCCCAAACACCTTGCCCAGGCTGGTCACCAGCTCCTCGCGGATGGCGTCGAGCGGCGGGTTGGTCACCTGAGCGAACAGCTGGGTGAAGTAGTCGAAGAGCAGTCGTGGCCGATCGGACAGCACGGCGATCGGCGTGTCGGTGCCCATCGAGCCGAGGGCCTCCTTGCCGTCGCGGGCCATCGGGGTCAACAGGATGCGGATCTCCTCGAGGGTGTAGCCAAACACCTGCTGGGCGCGCAGCGTGTCGAGGGCCGGCTCGGTGAAGTGCGGCTTGGCCGGCAGGGCCTCCAGGTCGATCAGCCCGTCGTCCAGCCAGCGCTGGTAGGGGTGGGCGGCGGCCAGCTGGGCCTTGATCTCCGAGTCCTCGATGATGCGGCCGGCGTCGGTGTCGATCAGAAACATGCGACCGGGTTGCAGGCGGCCCTTGCGCACGATCCGCTCGGTGGGGATCTCCAGGGTGCCCACCTCGGAGGCCATCACCACCAGGCCGTCGTCGGTCACCCAGTAGCGGCTGGGGCGCAGGCCGTTGCGGTCGAGCACCGCGCCGACGATCGTGCCGTCGGTGAAGGTGATCGACGCCGGCCCGTCCCAGGGCTCCATCAGGCAGCTGTGGTACTCGTAGAACGCCCGCAGCGCAGGGTCCATCGATGTGTGGTTCTCCCACGCCTCGGGGATCATCATCAGCACGGCGTGGGGCAGGCTGTAGCCGCCCAGGTGCAGCAGCTCGAGGGCCTCGTCGAAGCGGGCGGTATCGGAGGCGCCGGGTGTGCAGATGGGAAACAGCCGGTCGAGGTCGCCCTCGATCAGGTCGGTCGACAGCATCGCCTCCCGGGCCCGCATCCAGTTCTGGTTGCCCTGCACCGTGTTGATCTCGCCGTTGTGGGCGATGTAGCGGTACGGGTGGGCCAGGGGCCAGGACGGAAACGTGTTGGTCGAGAAGCGGCTGTGCACCAGCGCCAGCGACGACTCGAAGCGCTCGTCGGTGAGGTCGGCGAAGAACGCCCCCAGCTGCGGGGTGGTCAACATGCCCTTGTAGACGATCGTGCGCGAGGACAGGCTGGCGAAGTAGGCCTCGGTCCCGACGTTGCCTGGCAGTTCGTGTTCGATCCGCTTGCGCAGCGGATAGGCGGCCCGGTCCAGGTCGATGCCGCTGCGGCGTCCGCCGGGACGGTCCTCGGGGTCGGCCACGATCAACATGACGAAGCGCGGCATGGCATCCAGCGCCCAGCTGCCCAGCATCGAGGGGTCGACCGGCACGTCGCGCCAGGCGATGGTGCACAGGCCCTCGTCGAGGACCAGGTCCTCGATGGCGTCGCTGACCGCCCTGGCGTCACCGTCGTCGCGAGGCAGGAAGCCGATCCCGGCTGCGTAGTGCCCGGCCGGGGGAAGCTCGGCGCCGATGACCGACCGCAGAAAGCGGTCGGGGACGCCGACGAGGATGCCGGCGCCGTCGCCCGAGTTCTCCTCGGCGCCGGTGGCACCCCGGTGTTCCAGGTTGCACAGTGAGGTCAATGCCTGCTGCACCAGCCGGTGGGAGCGGCGGCCGTGCAGGTCGACCACGAAGCTGACGCCACAGGCGTCGTGTTCGTAGGCGGGGGCATACAGCCCGTGCTCGGCCGCCGCCCTGACGTTCGGGGCCGGGTCGGTCGGGTGCGGGTCGGTCGGGCGCCGTGGCGCAGGGGTTGGGTTGATCAAGCGTCGTTCCATCGAGAGCCTTCCAAAAGGAGGTGGGCGGCTCGAGACAACGCTGGCCCGGCTCACCCATATTAGCCCGCGCGGCGGTCCTCCACCGGGTTGGGGTTGACGTTGAGGGTGCCCGCAGGCCCGGGTTCGCTCCAGGGATTTGGCCGACCCGTCCCAGGTCGGCTCACTCGGCAGCGTTCCCCGACGCGTCCGTCGTCCAGCAAGTCTGCGGGTTTCCCCGACGCGTCCGCCGTCGGGCAAGTCTGCGGGTTTCCCCGCCGCGTCCGTCATCGGGCCAGTCGGTGGAGTTCGCCGGCGCGTCCGTCATCGGGCCAGTCGGTAGAGTTCGGGCATGTCGATCGCTCGCACCGGGCCCTCCCGGCCCCTTCGCAGCCCTTGCGTGGCCCTCGTCCTCACCGTCTTCTCCGCCCTGGCGCTCGGCGCCTGCGGCGGGACGACGTCGGCCGACGTCGCCACCCGTGCTCCCGCCGCAAAGGCGGCCTCGGACGGGGCCGACGCCCCCAAGGCCGGCGAGGAGGCTCAGGCCCCGGCCCCGGCCGAGGGTGATGGCGCTGCCGAGGCGACCACCACCGAGGCCGACGACGGCCGCGACCCCGTGTTGGGCGACGGCAAGCCGGTGACCATCGCCTTCGCCGGCGACATGAACTTCGAGGGGGCGACCGCCTCCCGGCTCGATGCGGACCCCAACTCGGTCTTCGGCCCGGTCAGCAACATCCTGTCCGACGCCGACCTCACCATCGCCAACCTGGAGACGGCCGTCACCAAGGGTGGCGGCTCGCCGGTGGGCAAGCAGTTCACCTTCTCGACCGGGCCCGAGGCGTTGACGGCCATCGCCGCCGCGGGCATCGACGTGGTCTCGATGGCCAACAACCACGGCATGGACTACGGCGAGGCCGGTTTCGCCGAGTCGCTGCAGGTGCGCGACGAGACCGACCTGCCGATCATCGGCATGGGCGCCAACGAGGACGAGGCCTATGCGCCGCACATCGCCGAGGTGAACGGCCAGCGCATCGGCGTGATCAGCGCCACCCAGGTGCTCGACGGCTCGTTCATCAACAGCTGGACGGCCACCTCCGATCACGCCGGGCTGGCGTCGGCCAAACGGGTGGACAAGATGGTCGAGACCGTCGAGGCCACCCGCGCCAAGGTGGACACCCTGATCGTTTTCCTCCACTGGGGCACCGAGACCGAAACCTGTCCCAACGAGGCCCAGACGACCCTCACCCCGCAGCTGATCGACGCCGGGGCCGACATCGTCGTCGGTGGCCACCAGCACCGCGTGCTGTCCGCCGGCTATTCCGGGGCGGCGTTCGTCGGCTACGGCCTAGGCAACTTCCTGTTCCGGGCCAACTCCGAGCTGGGCAGCCGCTCGGGCGTGCTGAAGGTCACCGCCACCGGGCGGCGCATCGACGGCTACGAGTGGGTACCCGCCCGCATCAACGGCGCCAACCAGCCGATCCCCGCCGAAGGCCAGGAGGCCCAGAACCTGCTGGCCAGCTGGAACGAGCTGCGGGGTTGCACCGGCCTGACCGATGCGGCGACCGCCCAGCCCACCCCGGCGGGCTGATCCGGTGGCCTCCCCGCAGCGGCGCGCCGGCGAAGCGGACCAGCGCCTCGACGATCATGGGTCCGGACAGCTCCCCGATCGGGTCTCGGGGCGCCCGGTCGACCCGACCGACGACCTGTGCGACCTGATCGCCGCGTCGCCATCGCCGTACCACGCAGCCGACGAGGTCACCCGCCGTCTGGCCGAGGCCGGCTTCGACGAGCGCTCCCCCGGTGACGATCTGCCCGGCGACGGCCCGGTCGTCGTCCGCAGCGAGGGGCTGGTCGTCGCCTGGTGCCGCCGGGGCCAACCCGCCGACGCACCGTTGCGGGTGGTCGGTGCCCACACCGACAGCCCCAACCTGCGGGTCCGCCCCCAGCCGGACCGCTCGGTGGCCGGGTGGCGCCAGCTGGGCGTGGAGGTCTACGGCGGGGCGCTTCTGAACAGCTGGCTCGATCGCGACCTGGGCCTGTCCGGCCGGGTGGCGCTACGCGCACCGCATTCCGGCGATGGCATCGCCGAGAGGACCGAAGCGTCCGTTGGGGCGGACGATGCCGGGGTCGGTCGCTCCGCCCGCCCCGAGCGCCGCCCTGCCGTCCAGCTTCGTCACGTCCGTTGGGACCGACCGCTGCTGCGGGTGCCGCAGCTGGCGATCCACCTCGACCGGGACATCTCGGGCGATGGGCTGCAGCTCAACAAGCAACAGCACCTGACGCCGGTGTGGGGCATCGGCCACTCCAGTCCCGGCGAGTTCCGGGCCTGGATCGCCGGCGAGCTCGGCGTCGACGGCGACGACGTGTTGTCGTGGGACCTGATGACCCACGACCTCACCCCGCCCGCTCGGCTGGGTCAGGCCGACGAACTGCTGGCGGCGCCCCGCCTGGACAACCTGTGCTCGTCCTGGGCCGGCACGACGGCGCTCATCGAGGCCGCCGGGCGGGACCCGGCCGATCTGGAGCACCCGATCGTGCCAGTACTCGTGCTCGCCGACCACGAGGAGGTGGGCTCGACCAGCGGCGTGGGCGCCGCCTCGGCGCTCATCGTGCGGTTGCTCGAAGGCTCGATCCGGGCCGCCGGTGGCGACGACCGGGCGATCCAGCGGGCGCTGGCAACCTCGATGATCGCCTCGGTCGACATGGCCCACGCCACCCATCCCAACTATCCGGATCGCCACGAGCCGGGGCACCCGATCGCCCCGGGTGGCGGCCCGGCGCTGAAGGTCAACTCCAACCAGCGCTACGCATCCGACGCCCGGACGATCGCCCACGCCCGCCTGGCCGCCGAGCGGGCCGGGGTGGCACTACAGACCTACTCGCATCGGGGTGATCTGCCGTGCGGTTCGACGATCGGGCCCACGCTGGCCGCCTCGCTCGGGGTGGGGGTCGTCGACCTGGGTGCGCCGCAGCTGTCGATGCACTCGGCCCGCGAGCTGATGGCGGTGGCCGACGTCGAGCCGCTGGCCAAGCTGCTCACCGCCTGGTTCGTGTGAGTCGAGCCCCTCCCCACTGGCGCGCCCGGACCAACTACAACCGACACGTCCGCAGATCACTCGCCAAGATCGCTTTGGCCCCGAGGGCGGCCAACTCGTCCATCACCCGGTTGGCATCGGCTTTCGCCACCATCACCCGGATCGCCACCCAGCCTTCCCGGGCGAGAGGGGCCACGGTCAGGCCCTCCATGCCGGGGGCGACGGCGGTGGCCTGGGCCACCAGATGCTCGGGAAGGTCGTATTCGACCATCAGGTAGCTGGCGGCCACCACGACGCCCCGCACCCGTTCGATCATCACCCGGTCGGCGGCATCGAGCTGGCGGCCGCTGCGGGCGATCAGCACGGCCTCGGAGGCCAGCAGCTGCTCACCGACCACCTCCAGGCCGGCCTCGGCCAAGGTGCGGCCGGACTGCACCACGTCGGCGACGGCGTCGGCCACGCCCAGGCTGGGCGCCAGTTCGACGGCGCCGTCCAGGTGGATCACTTCGGCGTCGACGCCTCGCTCGGCCAGGTAGCGGCCGAGCAGGCCGTCGTAGGAGGTGGCGATGCGGCATCCGTCGCGCAGCGCGAACCCGGAGCCAGCGGGGGCGGCCAGGCGAAACTCGGCCTGGCCGAAGCCCAGGCCGAGCACCTCGTCGACCGGCGCTCCGCTGTCGGTGGTCAGGTCGCGCCCGGTGATGCCCAGGTCGATCACCCCGCTGCCGACGTAGATGGCGATGTCGCGCGGGCGCAGGAACAGGAACTCGACCGACTCGGCACGGTCGATGACCCGCAGCGCCTTGCCGGTACGGCCGATGCGGTAGCCGGCCTCCTCCATCAGCGCGGCGGCCTCCTCGGCGAGGGCGCCCTTGTTGGGCAGCGCCACCTTCACCATCGGGGGCCGGCTCATGGGGTCGGTGGTGGCTTGGCCGGCGCCGTGGCGATCGGCGGTGGCTTGCCCGCCGGTGTGCCGATCGGAGGTGGCCTGCTCAGAGGTGGGCATAGACGTCCTCCAGGCTGAGGTCGCACGCCAGCATCATCACCTGAATGTGGTACAGCAACTGAGAGATCTCCTCGGCCGTGCGTTCCCGGCCCTCGTGTTCGGCGGCCATCCATACCTCGGCCGCCTCCTCCACCAGCTTCTTTCCAACCTCGTGGGGGCCGGCCCGAACCGCCGCCACCGTGCCCGACGTCGGGTCGCCGGCGGCCACCTTGGCGCCGAGCTCCTCGAACAGTTCCTCGAATCGTTTCATCGCCGCCTCGACGTTGGGTGGGGGTAGGGGTGCATGCTGTGAGTGGACCGATGGAGGGTACTGGAGCGTGCGCTCGGCACCCCAGTGCGTCCGATCGCCCCGCAACACCGGGAGTCGCTACCGTGCCGGTGTGACCGAGGCGTGCACACGATGACACCGGCGATGACCCCCGCCGAGGCGCGCGCCGCCCTCGGGGTGGATGCCACAGCGAGCCCCGAGGAGATCCGGGCCGCGTTTCGGGCCCAGATCGGTCGCCACCACCCCGACGTCAACCCAGGCCAGGACACCTCTGCCCGGGCGGTGCGCCTGATCAACGCCTGGGCGGTGCTCAGCGCGTTACCCGCCGCTTCCAGATCCCGACGTCGGGCAAAGCGTTCCGGGAGCGATGAGCGCGCCGGGCCGCCGCGGGGCACCACGCCTCGCCGGAACAGCGCCGACGCTCCCACCCCGCCCAGGCCTGCCGAGGCCGAGCCGGATCCCAATGCCGACGTTTCTGCGGGCAGAGCAGCAGCGTGGGCATCGGACGGCAGCGTCCTGGTGGCCGCCCCGTGGGAGGAGACCATGCTGTGGTTGGTCGACGCCGCTCATCGGGTGGGCGACGTCACCTTCCTCGACCCGTCGTCGGGCCTGGTCGAGGCGCTGGTCGAGTTCGTCGACGGCCCGACGGTCACGCTGATCATGTCGCTCCAGGGCCGGGCCGCGCTGACACCGGACGGCAGCAGCGGCACCGAGGTCTGGATCTCGATGGAACCCTGGAGCACCCCTCCCCGCCCGGATCTGCCCGATCACACGGCCGTCGCCGAGCTGGTGGCGCACCACCTGCGGACCGCCGCAGCCGAACTCAGCCCGCCGACTGCCCCCGACGGCTGACGCCCGGGTGACTGGGGCCGGGACGGCTGGGCGCCGGACGGCCAGGCTCCGGTAGGCCGAGGTCCGGGCTGGTCGCTTTCGGACCTCTCGTCTTCCCGCTGGCCACCTCCCACGCGGCGATCGCCTCGCCCATCGGCGTCGACGGCGGGCCGAGCACGCTCGGCCACAGCTCCTCGGAGATGCGGCGCCAGTTGGCGGTCGCCCGCAGCTCGCCGAGCAGCGCGTACAGCCCCAGGTTGATCCGCTGGACGATCACCCAGTCGCCGGGCAGGTTGGCCATCTTCATGATCGAGGCGTACGGCCCGCTCAGGTCGAAGTAGCGGCGAACCGCCTCCTCGGACCACTCGGGCTCGATCGTCACCTCCCGATCCTCCATGATGTGGTCGTAGAAGTGGCCGAAGTAGCCGACGACGTCCTCGGTGGAGAACGGGGCGCCCGCCGGCAACAGGCCAATGCGTTCCACCTCGGCGCGGAACTTGTCGGGATCGCGTTGGAGCACCATCGCCACGATCAGCGATTCAAAGTCGGCGACGGTCTCGGTGTCGAAGTGCTTCACCAGGCCGTAGTCGAGGAACGACAGGCGTCCAGGCCCCTGCACCAGGTAGTTGCCGGGGTGGGGATCGCCGTTGAAGGTTCCCAGCCCGTAGATCGAGCTGAACACGTAGCGGAAGATGGCCTCACCGGCCAAGTTCCGCTCTTCCTGGGAGGCCTCGAGCAGCGCCGGCCAACGGTCGCCGACGACGTATTCGCTGGTGAGCACCCGGGCGGTGGAGTACTCCTCGATCACCCGGGGCACGTGGATCGCCGGGTGGCCTTCGAAGTAGTCGGCGAAGCGCTGCTGGTTGGCGGCCTCGTTGACGTAGTCGAGCTCCTCCCCCAGGCGCTCGCGCAGCTCGGCGACGATCGGCTTGGGGTCCATGCCGGGAAACATCATGCCCAAGGCGGAGAACACGACGTTGGAGGTCTGCAGGTCGTGGCGGATGGCGTCGTCGACACCCGGGTACTGCACCTTGACCGCCACGTCGACGCCGGCCTTGGTGGTGGCCCGGTGCACCTGGCCGATGCTCGCCGCGGCGATAGGGCGGGGCTCCCAGGCGGCAAACACCTGCTCGGGCGGTGCTCCCAGCTCGGTGGCGATCACCTCGGCGGCCAGCTCGGGCGCCATCGGTGGGGCGTCGGCCTGCAGTTGCACCAGCGCCTCGCGCATCGGTTCGGGCAGGCCCGCTTCCAGGTAGCTGGCCATCTGGCCCAGCTTCATCAGGGCGCCCTTCATGTTTCCCAGGGTCTCGGCCACCGCCTCGGCGGTGCGCAGCTCGGCGCCGGCGCGCAGCTCGGCGGTGCGTTCCTCGTCGGCGCCGATCGAGCGCACCCTGGCCACCGCCATGTGGGCTCCGCCGGTTGCGCCCACCCGGGCCAGGCCGGCGTTGCGGGCCAGCGACGACGAGAACTTCTTCGATGTGGGCGTGGGTTGCTGCGCTGAGGCGTCCGTGTCCCGCTGCTTGGCGCGCAGTGCGCGTGCGGCGACGAACGCCGAAGCCGCTGCCGCACCGGCGATCAGCAGGGGACGGGGGCCGAGCCTGCGGGGGGACAGGGAGGTCATGACGGCACGGTACTCAGGGCGGCCGAACAGCAACGAACCCGGGGCGGCGGGCCACCCCGGGTTCGTTTCGTGTGCTGTGGGAGGGGTGCGCTGGGCGCGTCAGCCCTCGGTGATCGTGACCGATTCGATCACGACGTCGGTCTTGGGGCGATCGCCGCGGCCGGTCTCGACCGACTGAATCTCGGCGAGCACGTCCAGCCCATCGAGCACCTTGCCAAACAGTGCATAGTTGGGCGGCAGGTTGATGCCGGCAGGGCCGGACACGACGAAGAACTGGCTGCCGTTGGTGTCGGGGCCGGCGTTGGCCATCACCAGCGAACCCAGCTGGTACTCGCCGGGCTTGGGTAGCTCGTCGGGGAAGCGGTAGCCGGGGCCACCGCGGCCGGTGCCTTCGGGGTCGCCACCCTGGATCACGAAGTCCTTGATGATCCGGTGGAAGATGATGCCGTCGAAGTAGTGGTAGCGGGCGAGGAATACGAAGTTGTTCACCGTCTTGGGCGCACGCTTGGGAAGCAGCTGCACGAACATCGTGCCCTTCGAGGTGACGATCTCGGCGTGGTAGGCCTTCTCGACGTCGATGCACATCGGTGGCGGGGCATCGAACTTGGTCCTGCGTGCGCTGGATCCGTCCGGGTTCGGGCAATCGGCCATGGGGGCTCGCCTTTCCTGGGCAGGCACCGTCGGCCCGCCTCCCCCACAGCGTAGGCGCCCACGGAGCTCGCCCCCGCCCACCGGGTCAGCGCCACCCGACCGGCCGAGCGGCGATCTTGGGTGGACTTTGTGCCACCTGTTGGCTCAACGTCCACCCAAGATCGGCGAAAGTGGGGTCCGGGTGGGTTTCGGGTCACTGGCTCGACCCGGTAGGTCGGCCGGAGCGGGTCGCGCTCCCCGGCGACAGACCTGGCTCTCGCTCGTACCGTGCCCGCATGGCGCGCATCGACGAGGTAATGGCCGAGCTGGGCGAACGCCAGGCGGGCACCATGTCCCGCCAACAGCTCCTCGACGCCGAGATTGGGGCCACCATGGTGCGCCGCACGGTCGAACGGGGCCGCCTGATCCGCCTGCACCGAGGCATCTACCGAGTGCCCGGCGCCCCGGTCACTGGGCTTCAAGGCCTCTGGGCGGCTCACCTGTTTGCGGGCCCCGGGTCGGTGGCGTCGCACGGCTCGGCTGGATACCTGTGGAGGCTCGAGGCGGTGGAGCCCTGTCCCCCGACCGTGACGGTGCCCCACGAGCGGACCGTGCGGACGCCGGCAGGCGTCATCATTCACCGGAGCCGGCATCTGGACCCCGTCGACCAGGCGTCGCAGAGCGGTCTCATGGTGACGAACCCGGCTCGGACGATCGTCGATCTTGCCGGCCAGTACCGCCGCGCCCGCCTCGGCGCCGTTCTGGAGGGAGCCCACTTCAACCGCCATGCCTCCTACACCCAGGTGGGTGAGGCGCTGCTTCGAAACGGCGGTTCCCGCCGGCCGGGCAGCGGATTGCTCTGCAACCTTCTCGACGAACACACCGGCGGGGAGGACCTGGCCCAGTCGGTGCTCGAACAGCTGCTCGGCGAGCTCTTGCGACGAGCCGGCATCGAGCATTTCGTTCGGCAGCACCCGCTCCCCAGCCTCGGCGCGATCGAGGGCATGGTCGATGCCTATGCCGACTATGCCGCCATGATCACCGAGGTGGACGGGCGCAGGTGGCATGCGCGTCAGGCCGCCATGAAACGGGATCGGGACCGCGATTTCGCTGCCGCCCAGGTGGGCGTGATCACCGTGCGGTTTTTGCACGAGCACCTCACCAGCGACATGGACGCCTGTGCTGAGGGCTTGCGTCGCGTGGTCGCCACTCGGCTCACCGAGGCGCAGCGGCTCCTGCTTCCCTGAGGCACACGGGGAACGGCCGCTGCTCCTTCCGGACGCAGCGGCTATTGCCACGGCTGCCGCCAGGGCCAGTGCGTCACGCCCGATTGGCAGCTGGGGGGGGGGGGGGGGGGGGGGGGGGGGGGGGGGGGGGGGCTCGGGTCGGAGCAGATCTCGGAATCAGCGGAAGGGGACCCTGAGCGGCATGCGGTGGCGCAGTGTGTTGCCCGCGGGGGAGCCCGGGGGGGGGGGGGCCCGCGGGGGGGGAACAGCGGGGGGAAAAGGGGGCGGGGGGGGGGGGGGGAAAAGAGGGGGAGGGGGGGGGGGGGGGGGGGGGAGAGGGGCGTCGTGCCTAGCGGAACTGATCGAGGATCGGCACCGCCGCCTCGCGCTTCACGTACAGCACCTGCTGGGCGCCTTCACGCCCGGGCTCGGTCGGCAGCACCAGCGATTCCGGGCTGGTGCCCGCCAACCCCCGGGCCAACCCCAGTGCGCCAAAGGCGGTGAGGTCGTCGTCGATCTTCAGGTCCTTGCCCAAGGCCCGGGCCACCCTGGTCAGCCCGATCGGGTTGCGGGTGGCCCCCACCTTGCCCATCACGGCCTTCATGAAGTTCTGCTGGCGTAGCTGGCGACCCATGTCGGCGGTCGGATCCTTCTGGGGCTGCCCGTCGATCACCTCGGTGTACTGCCGCGAGCGCACGTAGGCCAGCGCCTGTTCGCCGTCGAGCGTCGTCGGTCCGGCCTGCTCGACCGACAGGCCGCTGCCCGGGTCGAACACCGGGTTGGGGAAGTCGATCTCGACGCCACCGACGGCGTCGACCAGCGAGCCGAAGGTGACGAAGTCCACCTCGACGTAGTGATGAATCGGGATGTCGAGGGCGTCCTGCACGGTGGCGACCAGCCGCTGGGGGCCGCCGTTGTAGGCGGCGTTGACCTTCGCCGACCCGTCGGTGCCGGCGATCGGCACCCACAGGTCCCGGGGGATCGACACCATCTTGGGCACGCCGTCGCTGACCCGCATCACGATGAGGGTGTCGGCCCGTTCGCCGCTCACCGAGCCATCGGCGCGCTTGTCGGACCCGGCGATCAGGTAGTTGACCCCCTGCCCGGCCTGCGGGGTCAACGTGCCGGTGAGGTCGATACGGTCGATGCCGGCGAAGAGGCTGTACAGGTAGCCGACGAAGCCGAGGATCAGCAGCAGCGGGATGGCCACGATCAGCCAGCGCTTTTTGGGGAACCGAAAACGTGGGCGGCTGCGTCGTGGGCGACGGGGACGGCGGGCCTTGGGTGCCACAGCGGCAATCGGTGCGACCGTGGTCGGCGGGCCTGCGGAGGAGGGTCGTTCGGGGGGCGCCTGGGAGGGTGCGGCCGCCTGTTGCTCGGGGACGTACACCTGTCGAGGCGACGCCGGTGGGGCGGGCGCGGAGGGCCGTTCCGGGGCGGTGGGGCTGGGCGGGCGGAGGGCCGTTCCGGGGCGCTGCGCTGCGGGGGCGTCGCTGCCGGCTGGTCGGGGACGTACACCTGTCGAGGGGGCGACGGTGCTTCCGGGGGGATGGGGGGTGCCGGTGGGACGGGGGTTGCCGATGGACGACGTGCGCCCTGGCCAGGGCCGGCGCGAGGCGGCGGGGCGGCGGGCCCGGATGGCGCGTCGGGGGCCTCCTCGCCCGGTGGAGGCTTTGGCGAGCCGCCGGCCTCGCCGGGAGCGGGCACGAAGTAGGAGTCCGAGTTGCCGTCGCTCATCGCTCACCTCCGCGCTGGTCGCCCTCGACCGAGGGATGATCCGATCGGGAAAGCCCGATCATGGGTTTGCACAGTTTGCCAGCCCCGAGCCGGGGCCCCGTGAATGCTGATGCCCCGTTCAGGGAGGCCGGTTTGCGGCGCCGTCGGCGCCCTTCCTCCCCTCGGTCGACGAACGGTTGGTGGCGCAGAGCACCCGATACGATGAACCTGATGCACCCACACGATGCGGAGCCGCTCGATGGTGTGGTCGGGACGGACGACCACCCATCGGATACATCGCCCCGCCCGAGGTCGAGGCGATGGGCGTGGGGGCTCGGGGTCACGGCCGCGATTGAAGCACCCACCCTGTTCTTCACGCTCAGCCCGTGGCCCGGCACTCGGATCATTCGGTGGATCTTCAACCGAGACTCCGCCAAGGTGACGGCTGCGCTCGAGCGGCACGCACCCGACGGCGTCGATTCGATCACCGACGAGGCCTACCGGGCCGACGACCCCCAGGCACGTCTGGACGTGTACTTCCCGGCCGCTGCGGAAGGCGCCCTGCCGACGGTGATCTGGACCCACGGTGGCGCATGGATCTCCGGACGCAAGTCCGACTTCTCCGGCTACTACCGGCTGCTGGCGTCCCGTGGCTACACGGTCGTCTCGCTCGACTACTCCTTGGGCCCCGAAGCGACCTATCCCACTGCGGTGCGGCAGCTCAACGACGCCCACGCCCACCTGCTCGCCCATGCCGAGCGGCTCCGGGTGGAGCCCGGCTCGATCGTTCTGGCCGGCGACTCGGCCGGGGCACAGCTGACCAGCCAGTTGGCGACGGCGATCACCAGGCCGGCGTATGCGGATGAGCTCGGCATCGTCCCCTCGCTCAAAGCGAACCAGCTCGCCGGGGTCATCCTCAACTGCGGCATCTACGACCTGAACGCTCTGAGCAGCGCTCCTGGCGTCATCGGCTGGGGCATCGAGGAGTCGCTGTGGGCCTACACCGGGGTGCGGGACGTTGCCCGTTCGGACGCCGCCGCTCAGATGTCGACGTTGAACCACGTCACCGGAGATTTCCCCGCCACCTTCATCAGCGGTGGGAACGGCGACCCCCTGACCGACGTGCAGTCCAAGCCGTTGGCGAAGCGTCTTACCGAACTCGGCGTCGACGTCGACACCCTGTTCTTCTCGGCCTCACACCGGCCGAAGTTGGGCCATGAGTACCAGTTCGACCTCGATGTTGATGATGGGAAGTTGGCCTTCGAGCGCACGGTCGACTTTGTGGCGGCGCACACGACCTGAGAGCGCCGACAGCACGGGACCGCTCGGCGGCAGGCCCCGGTAATGTTTGCCTTCGTGACCCCACGTCCCCGGCGTTCGATGGCGGCTCCCGTTGCCCGGTGCTCCCGGGCCACTGGCGCTCGCAGTTCCCGGGCCGATTGGATACAACCCACGCGCATGGCCGGCCTCGGCGCACTGGTGCTGGCCCTGGTGCTCACCGGCTGCAACTCGGCGCTGGAAAGCGAGGCTCAGCCCCAGACCGGTGCGGCCCATTCCGCCGACGCCGCCGGCGGCTTGAACCGTTCCCGGGCCCCGAGGTCTGCGGGCTCGTTGACGATGTTGTCGGAGGTGGTCGGTCGCGGTGCGCCCGTCGACGAGGCCACGTGCCTGGCCCTCGATGTCGACCTCGAGGTGGCCGACGATCACACCCCGGTCCCCTCCCCCAGCGCGGACGGTCCGCTGATCGTTGCCAGGGACGATCAGCGGCTGATCGTGGGCCTGCGGACCGGCATCGAGGGCATGGCGGTCGATGGTCGGCGGTCGATGCTCATCCCCCCGGCGCTGGCCTACGGCAACGCCGGCTGGGGGAACGGGTTGGTCGGGCCCAACGACACCCTGCGCGCCGACATCTCGGTGCTGTGGGCCGGACGCCGGCCGTCGTGGACCTGGCCCGACCTGCGCCGTGCGGCCCGTGCCGGGGGCGGGGCGCTCGACCTGGTGACGGGCAGCGGGGCGCCCTTCATCGCCGGCGCCACCGGCATGGTGATGATCGACGCGGTCGATCTGGATGCCGAGTCGATCGAGGGGTCCATGTGGAATGGCTGCAACGCCCGCTCCCTCGACCTGCGCTCAAACGACCTGGCGAGCTGGTTCGTCGGTGGCCTCGAGGGGCTCCGGCCCGGCGGCACCCGGCTGGTGCTTCAGCCCGAGGGGGCAACCGGTGACCACAATGTGGATGCCTGGGTGGTCACGCTGGCCATGACTCGGGATTGAGCCGAGGGCTGAGCCGAAGCGCTGAGCCGGAGGGCTGAGCGGGGCGATCAGCGGAACGGGGGTCCAGCCACCCAGGCCACCAGCGAGCGGCGCCGCCCGGAGTTCAGCGGGGTCACCCGGTGGTATTCGAAGGCGGGGAACATCACGGCGGTCCCCAGTTGGCTGAACTCCTCGGCGGCCGCCGAGCGGTGCGGCCCGTCGGTGACGCCGAAGAACGGGTCGTGCTGATCCCCGAGGTCGGGAAACTCGAGGGCCCCACCCTCGTAGTGCTCGGGCGGGGTGAGCTGCACCACGATCGACAGCTTGCGGGTGGACACCTCTCCGTCCAGCCCGTCCCGGTGCCAGGCGTAGTGGTCGCCGGGCCCGTCATAACGGGTGTATTGCAGCTCCTCCTCGAAGCCGACCAGCTCGAAGCCCCAGTGCTCGTTTGCGTCGACCGCCAGCTCGCCCAAGCGGTCGTAGATCCACCAGGTGTCCTCGTCGGCGGGCAGCCAGCTCACCGACGACGATCGGGTGGTCCCGACATGCTCGACGCCCTCCAGGGTGGCGGGCTCGGCGGGCTCCGGCTCGCACAGCGACACGATTCGGTCGCATTCGTCGGCGCTGAAGGCTGCGGGCACCACCAGGTGGGCGCGCTGGTGCCGCGGAACCGGTGACAGCAACGGCAGATGCCTCAGCACGGCTGGATGCTCATGACCGCTCAACCATCACCACCGCTTGACGCTCGACGTTCGACACCGTTGGAACCGTGCCGCAGCACCGGCGTTAGGGCGAGTTTCCCTCAACGGCGGGGTCCGGGGTGGCGGTGGCGTCGCCGGGGGCGGTGCCGCCCTCCTCCGGTCCCAGTTCGTTCTCGGGGAAGAAGAAGGTGGTGCTGACGACCACCGTCGTGGTGGCAAACGTGCTCGGCGTGCCGATCGAGTTGGTCCTGTCGCCGGTGTAGACCACCTGGGCGGCGGGATCCTCCAGGTTTGGATCCTCGTCCCCACATGCCACCAGCGCGCCGCCGGCCAACAGCGCCACCGTGGCCCAGCCGGCGCAGCGGCGCAGCGAGGGGCGACGCTTCGGTGTGGATTCAGTGCTCATGTGGCGTGCTCCTTGGCCTTCGCAGAACCACATCACTGTGGTCTGAGTTCGTCGCCCACCGCAAGCTGAGGGCGGCGCCACGCAGGGGCGGTGCGTCGCGTCAGCGGGACAGGCCCGGCCTCAGCGTTCGGAGAAGAAGACCATCTTCGATTCGGTGTAGTGGTCGAGCGCGGCCATGCCGAGCTCGCGGCCCATGCCCGACTGCTTGAAGCCGCCGAAGGGTGCCTCGTAGCGGACCGACGAGTTGGAGTTGACCGACAGCACGCCGGTGCGGATCGCTCGCGCCACCCGCATGGCCCGGCCGACGTCGCCGGTCCACAACGACCCGGACAGCCCATAGGGGCTGTCGTTGGCCAGCCTCACCGCTTCGGCCTCGTCGTCGAAGCCGATCACGGCCGCCACCGGGCCGAAGATCTCCTCCTGGCCTACCCGGGAGTCGTTGGTCACGCCCGTGAGCACGGCCGGGTTCATGAAGTAGCCCGGGTCGGTGGTCTGCCCGCCGATCGCCAGCGTTGCCCCGTCGGCGGTGCCCACGCCGACGTAGTCGACCGCCTGGGACCGTTGCCCGGCCGAGATCATCGGGCCGATCTCGGTCTCGGGGTCGGTCGGGTCGCCCACCCGCAGCGCCCGGGTGCGCTCGACCATGGCGTCGGTGAACTCGTCCATCACCGAGCGCTGCACCAGCACCCGCGAGCGGGCGCAGCAGTCCTGGCCGGCGTTGGCAAACACCGAGATCGGGATGTCGGCTGCAGCGGCGGCGATGTCGGCGTCGGCGAACACGACCGCCGCCGACTTGCCACCCAGCTCGAGCGACACCCGGGTGATGTTCGCTGCGGCGGCGGTCAGGATCGACGTGCCGGTCGACGTGTCGCCGGTGAACGACACCTTGTCGACCCGGGGGTCGGCGACGAGCGTCGCGCCCAGGGTGGAGCCCGGCCCGGGCAGCACCGACACGCAGGAGGCGGGCACGCCGGCGTCGACGAGCACGCTGCCGAGCAGCAGGGCACCCAGCGGCGTGAGCGAGGCGGGCTTGAGGATCACCGAGTTGCCGGCCGCCAGGGCCGGACCCAGCTTCCAGGTGGCGATGTAGGACGGAAAGTTCCACGGCACGACCAGTGCGCACACCCCGATCGGCACCCGGCTGACCGTCATCATGCCGGCGTCCCGCACGGGGATCACGTCGCCGAAGTGCTTGTTGGCCGCACCGGCGTAGTAGTCGAACACCTCGGCCATCGCCCCGGCCTCCCAGCGGGCGTCGCTGATCGTGTGACCCGCGTCGGCCACCTCGGTGTCGGCAAACTCGTCGGCCCGTTCACGGATCAGCTGTGCGGCCCGGGCCAGCACCTTGCCGCGCTCGGTGGCCGAGGTGCTGGCCCACTCGCCGGAGCCGTCGGCGAAGCCTGCCTGGGCGGCGTCGAGCGCGTCGTCCAGGTCGGCTCGGCCGGCCTGGGCCACCTCGGCCAGCGGTTTGCCGGTCGCCGGGTTGTAGGTGGTGAAGGTGGCGCCGTCGGCGGCGGGCCGGCGCACGCCGGCGACGATCAGTTCATGAACGGGAGGGGCCATCGCCGGAGACTAGCGGCGCGGTCACACCGTCCTCTCAGGGCTCAGAATGCCCGCCGATTACGGAGCAGGCTTGCCAAGTGCGGCGCAGCATCTACGCTGCCCGGCCAATGAGCGCAGATGCAGACAACGACGCAGGCAGCAACGACATCCAGCCGGCCCCCGGACGCAACGTTGCGGCCGGACGGTTGGCCGGCAAGGTGGCGATGATCACCGGCGCGGCCACAGGCCTCGGTCGGGTGGGCGCCGAGCGCTTTGCCGCCGAGGGTGCGGCCGTCGTCGTCGCCGACGTGGCCGATCCCACCTCTGCGGTGGCCGCCATCGAGGCCGCCGGTGGTCAGGCGATCGGCGTGTACTGCGACGTCACCGATGGCGACGCGGTGCACGCCGCAGTCGACGCGGCCGAGGAGCACTTCGGCAAGCTCAATGTGCTGTACAACAACGCCGGCATCTCGATGGCCGATGACGACGGCCCCACCAACACCTCGCGCGAGGTGTGGCAGCGCACCCTTGAGGTCAACGTGATCGGCGTCGCCGAGTGCTGTTCCGCCGGTATCCCGGCGCTGAAGCGGGCCGGTGGCGGATCGATCATCAACGTGGCCAGCTTCGTCGCCCACCTGGGTGCGGCCACCCCACAGATCGCCTACACGGCGTCGAAGGGTGCGGTGTTGTCGATGACCCGGGAGATCGCCGTCGTGCACGCCCGCGAGAACATTCGAGCCAACGCCCTGTGCCCCGGCCCGGTGCTCACCCCGCTGCTGGCCAAGTACATGGCCGATGAGGCCGCCCGCCAGCGGCGCCTGGTGCAGATCCCGATGGGCCGCTTCGGCCAGCCGGAGGAAATCGTGTCCGGTGCGCTGTTCCTCGCCTCGGACGAGTCCAGCTTCATGACCGGCCAGTCGCTCCTCATCGATGGAGGCATCACGGCGGCGTACACCACGCCGGAGTAGAGCGATGCCAGCGATGAGGCGTCAGGCCTGGGCCCTCAGGGCGCCAGGCCTCACCACGCCGAGTGGGACGCATGCACGAGGCCGCACCAAGACCGAGCAACCATGACCAAGGTCGTCGTGCCGGACACCTGTTCGGAAATCGAACTTGTGCTTCGAGATTCGCCTGGCGTTGAGCTGGTAACGCGGAGGCGAAGCTTGAACCAACCACCCGGCAAGTCCCTCCAATCGGCAGACGCCCAATAAACCTGGCTGAATGCCAACTATCTTGAGTGCTGGAAGACATGCTACCCAATGGAACCATGGCCCGTCACGGCTCACGCCCCCGAAGAGGTCGTCGCTTGCAGCGCTCGCCCGGCCGGACCGCGGTCCCCCCGAGCGTCAGCGCCTCACGGCCAAGGTTCGGACGAGGCATCCGCCAGGCGCTCACCGGCGGCGGAGCAGGCATGGCCAAGGTCCCAGTCGGGCGGACACCATGGTGTTGACAGCGCTCATCAACGAGGCCAGAGCTGATTCGTTTCTTCGCCAACTTCGAGACGAACTCATCAACCCCCAGACCTGGTGCAGGGTTGAAGCGGGTGCGATACGCAGCTACTTTGGCGGGCGCTGGGCACCATGGCCACGAAGGAACTCCGGCAACCAGGTGAGCCAGGTGCTTCGCCGGGTCGAGGGCGGCGAAACGCTCGACGGTCACGGTGCGCTGGTCGGGGCCCGCCCGCAGATCTCTCTCCGGCGCAGCGCCGACGTTGGGGCCACAGCTGGGCCGTTCCTCGCGAGGTCGGGAAGGACCAGCACCCAGGGACTCGACGACGAGAGCTTCACATCCGACGCCCGGTCCCCGATCCAGCTTCGAACGGTGAGCCGTACTGGACACCTCGGTCTGATCGGCGAAGACCCGCCAGCAGAGGTCGGAGGGTGCAAAGCCGTCAGGTTGCCTCGATCGCAGAGCGGCACTTCGGCTCGCCGTTGCACACGAACGTCGAGGAGCGGGGCGACCCTGCGATCACTCGCCGCTGTCAGGCTGGCGTTCGATCCGCGTCCGGTGCCCGCTGAGGTAGCCCGGCCTTGGGGTCGGTTGGCTGGCGAGTCGCTGAACGGGGCGGACTTCTTCGCCGCCGTGCAGATGACCTGGCGATCGCTGCGCCGCACAGATCCAAGGCGTACCGTTGATCGCCCCACAACGCAGCCACTTCCGCCTCATCGGCCGACCTGGTCGAAGTCCATCCTCTGACGCCGCAAGCCGTGACCGTGGGCTGAGGAGCGGCAGTCGCCCGCAACGGGTCTGGGCACCGGTCAGTTGGAAGCGTCGATCCAGGGGATCGGGCCGGTCGGGGCGACGTCGGCCAGGGTGGCCAGCGCGTCGGCGGTGGCGCGCACCGCCATCCAGCGCAGCAGTTCCACCTCGGCCACCCGCCTGGGATCGTCGGGATCTGCCAGGGGCACGGCGCCGGTGGCCGCGGCCACCACGGCATCGCCGTCCACCCGGCAGTGCGGCGGGGTGATCGCCCGGGCGTAGCCGTCATGTGCCCCTTGAGCGAGCAGTAGGCACTCGCCCTTGGTTAGGGCGGTGTCGCACACGATGAGGCCAAGCGTCGTGTTGGTCCCGGCCGACGATGCAGCGCTGCCGTCGGCAACGGCACTGTCGCGGCCCCCGCCGGCATCTTGGCCGACACTGTCGGCAGCGTTCGGGGCGGGGGTGCCGTCGGCTCCGAAGGCGCCCACCTCGTCGGGCGGCACCAGGCTGGGCCAGAGTTGATCGGCCGGCCCATGCCCGACGACGTCGCCGAAGGCATTCACCGCCACCAGCGCGGACACGCTGAAGCCACCCTCGACGACGGTCGCCGTGACCAGCCCACCGGCCACGGCGTGGTGCCGGCCCCGCCACTTGGACACGGTGGCGCCGGTGCCTACACCAACCGCACCAACCGAACCGACGGTCGAATCGCCAGCAGCGCCAGGAAGCGACGCCAGGGCCGCAGCGGCAGCGGCCGGGCGCCGCCAGGGCCGCAGCGGCGGCGGCGGCTGCGCCCTCGGCGGCCCCCGGACGCACCTGTGAGGATCCGACGGTCAGGTCGAACAGCGACATGCCGGCGACGATCGGCACCACTCCCCCGGCGGTGACAAACCCGCGGCCGGCCTCGCCGAGGGTCGACATCACGCCGTCGACGGACGCCAGCCCGAAGGCGGATCCGCCGGACAGCACGACGGCGTCGAGCCGGGTAACGGTGGCGGAGGGGGCGAGTACGTCGAACTCGCGGGTGGCGGGTGCCCCACCCCGTACCTCGGCCGACGCGGTCGACCCCTCGGGAAGAATGACGACGGTGACCCCGGTGCGAGCCTCGGCATCGGTCCAGTGGCCCACCGCCACCCCGGAGAGGTCGCCCAGGGTCGACACGGTGACCCGGCCAAATCGGGGCGTGCCCGGATCCCGGCCCCCGGCGGCGGGGCGGCGGGCGTGGGTCCCGCCGCCGGCATCGGCTGGTTCGCTGGTCGAGCGGGTGACATGACGACGCACCTTCCGATGTGGGCCCAGGGCCGGGCAAGCGGGGTGCGCTCCGGCCTCAGGTCCAGGATGCCTCAGCCGCTATCGTGCCTGCGTGCTCCCCTGCCGACGCTCATCGACAGCACCGACACCATTCGGGGAGCCGGGGAGACACACACCATGACCACCGACGGTCCGCTCGATCTCGAAACCCTGGCGCTCGAGGCCGCCGAGGGCGCCCTGGACACGGTGGTCGTGGCGTTCACCGACCTGTCCGGCCGCCTGTTGGGCAAGCGGGTGACCGCTCGCTTCTTCCTCGACCATGTCGTCGATCGGGGCGGCCGGGCAGGCGAGGGCGTCGAGGCCTGCAACTACCTGCTGACCACCGACGTCGAGATGAACGTGGTGCCCGGCTACCGGTACGCCACGTGGGAGGCCGGCTTCGGCGATTTCCGGGCCACCCCCGACCTGAAGACGTTGCGGCGCATCCCCTGGCTGGAGGCGACCGCGCTGGTGCTGTGCGACCTCTCCGACCACGACGGCAACACGGTGGCGGTGTCGCCCCGCCAGATCCTCAAGGATCAGCTGAAGCGGGCCGAAGCGGCGGGGTTCTCGGTGATGATGGGCTCCGAGCTCGAGTTCTTTCTGTCGCCCGACACCTACGAGCAGGTCGCCGAGAACGGGTTCCGGGCGCCGCGCACCGCCGGTTGGTACAACCTCGACTACCACATCCTCCAGACCTCGAAGGACGAGCCGATCATCCGGCGCATCCGCAATGAGATGCTGGGCGCCAACCTGCCGATCGAGTTCTCCAAGGGCGAGGCGGCCCCGGGCCAGCACGAGATCAACCTGCGCTACTCCGATGCCCTCGAGATGGCCGACAACCACGTGGTGTTCAAGAACGGGGTGAAGGAGATCGCCCACCTCGAGGGGCAGTCGGCCACGTTCATGGCCAAGCCGTTCGCCGATCAGCCGGGCTCGTCCTGCCACATCCACACCTCGCTGTGGTCGCTCGACGGCCAGACACCGCTCAGCCCGGGCGACGCCGGCAACGGCATGAGCGGCGAGTTCCGGTCGTTCGTGGCCGGGCTGGTCAACCATCTGGCCGACGTCACGCTGCTGGGCGCGCCCAACATCAACAGCTACAAGCGCTACCAGCCCGAGTCGTGGGCGCCCACCGCCACGGTGTGGGCGCTCGACAATCGCACCGCCGGGCTGCGCCTGGTGGGCACGGGCCCCGGGCTGCGAATCGAAAGCCGCATCCCGGGCGCCGACGCCAACCCGTATCTGGCGTTCGCCGGGGTGATCGCCGCCGGGCTGGCCGGCATCGAGGAGGGGCTGGACTGCGGCCCGCCCTACGACGGCAACGCCTACGCCGCCGGTGCTGAAGGGGACACTGCGCTCACCCACGTGCCCTGGAACCTGCCCGATGCCACCGAGGCGTTCCGCAACTCCGAGGTGGCCCAGAAGGCCCTGGGCGAGGACGTGATGTTCCACCTGGCCCACGGGGCCGACGAGGAGTGGCGGGCCTTCCACCGGGAGGTCAGCGACTGGGAGTATCGCCGGGGCTATGAGCGGCTGTAACCCAGGCCCAGGGGGGGCGACCGGAGCGACCGGAGCGACCGGAGCGACCGGAGCGACCGCGTGATCGTCGACTGCGCCGTCTACCGCGACGGCGTCCGGCTGGGCGGCGACCGCACGCCCGAATCGGTGGCGGGTGAGCTGTCCACCCCGCCCCCCGACGAGCACGAACCCGGTGGCGCCGGTCACGACCCCGCCGAGGGCGGCGGCGTCGTGCCCCGCGAGTTCGCCTGGGTGGGCCTGGCCGACCCGCTCAGCTCCGAGCTGGCCCAGGTGCGGCGCGCCTTCGACATCCATCCGTTGACGATCGAGGATGCCCTGTCGCCCCGGGAACGGCCCAAGGTGGAGAGCATCGAGGGCACCCTGTCGATGGTGCTGCGTTCGGCCCGCTACCTCGATGCCACCGAGGAGGTGGAGTTTGGCCAGATCACCGTGCTGTTGGGCGACGACTTTGTCGTCGTGGTGCGCATCGGCGATGCCGTGCGCCTCGAGCCGGTGCGCCGCCGCTTGGAGGCCCATCCCGAGCGATTGCACTACGGGCCGGCGGCGGTGCTGGTGAGCATTCTCGATGAGGTGGTGGACGCCTACGGCCCGGTGCTCGACGGCATCGAGAACGACATCGACGAGGTGGAGACGCAGGTGTTCGCCCAGGGCGTTCGGCCCGGCCAACCCACCGAGCGGCTGTACTACCTGCTGCGCGAGGTGTTGCAGACCCAGCGGGCCACCAGCCCGGTGCGCGAGCAGGTGGCGGCGCTGATGGATGGCGACGAGCTGCCCGAGGGCACCAAGCCCTACCTGCGCGACGTGGCCGATCACCTGGCCGACGTGATCGATCGGGCCGCCAGCGCTCGGGCGCTGCTCAGCTCGGCGCTGGAGGCCAACCTCACCCAGGTGTCGCTGCGCCAGAACGAGGACATGCGCAAGATGTCGGCGTGGGTGTCGATCCTGGCGGTGCCGACGATGATCGCCGGCATCTACGGCATGAACTTCGACCACATGCCCGAGCTGGATTCCCGGTACGGGTATCCGTTGATCCTCGGCCTCATGGCGCTGATCTGCACGGCTCTCTATCGAGGGTTTCGGCGGTCAGGCTGGCTGTAGACGGATGGGTCGCCGAACCAGAAGTGAATCTCACGTCTCGCTCCTGTGGACACGCACTAGTCTGCTCGGACTTCCGCACCGAAACATCCCATGACGATATGGTTGGGGCTACGCGGTAAGGGGGGGTGCGGCGGCATTCGAAAGGCTTGTTCATGACATCACCACTTGGCCCCAGATCCACGGCCGTCATCGAGCGGCTGGGCGGCGTGCATCGTCGCGCCGTCATGGGCTCGCTCGACTCGCTGGCGTGGTTTTTCGCCGTGCTCGCCACCTCGTCGCTGGCCTTCGTCGAATCCCGCAAGGCGTTCGACGTCGGCAACGCCCTGCTGCTGGCCCTCCTCGCCGCCGGGTTGCAGATCGGTGCGGGCTGGGCCGCCGGCCTGTACCGAAAGGCCTGGCGCGCCGGCTCGGTCGAGGAGGTGCACCGGGTCGTCCGGGCCGCCACGATCACCACGATCGGCATGGTGCTGTGCACGCTGTTGCTCACCGACGCCCGCCGCCAGGTGGCCGCCGTGCTGCTGGCCGGCCCCCTGGCCGCCTTCATACAGCTGGGCGTGCGCCTGGTGCTGCGCTGGTCCGGCGAGCAACTGCGGGCGGCCGGCAACTCCCGCGATGGCAAGCGCCCTGCGCTGGTCTTCGGCGCCGGCACCGCGGGCAGCCGGGTGATCGACGCCATGTTGAACGAGGACTCCGATCTCTATCCGGTGGGCCTGCTCGACGACGACAGGCGGCTGGCCAACCTGCGGGTGCGGTCGGTGTCGGTGCACGGCACACGGGCCGACCTGGCCCGGGTAACGGCCGCCACCGGCGCCGAGGTGCTCGTGCTGGCCATGCCGGCCAGTCCGTCCGAGGAATGGGCGGCGATCGGCCGCGATGCCCGTGAGTGTGGCCTGGAGGTGCTCAACCTTCCCCCGGTCACCCAGCTGTTCGACACGGTCACGGTGAAGGACTTCAAGCCGGTGTCCACGCACGACCTGCTCGGTCGCGATCAGGTGCGCACCGGGCTGATGGACATCTCCAACTATCTCAGCGACAAGCGGGTGCTGGTCACCGGTGCGGGTGGGTCGATCGGCTCGGAGCTGTGCCGCCAGATCCGCCAGTTCAACCCGGCCAGCCTGGTGATGCTCGACATCGACGACACGTCGCTTCAGGAGCTCCAGCTCTCCCTGGACGGCCACGGGCTGTTGAACAATCGGGCGTTGGTCATCGCCTCGGTGCGCGACCCCCAGCGCATGCTCGAGGTGTTCGAGACCCACCGGCCCCAGGTGGTGTTCCACGCCGCTGCGCTCAAGCACCTGCCGCTGCTGGAACAGAACCCGGACGAGGGCTTCAAGACCAACACGTTGGGCACCCTCAACGTGCTCGAGGCCGCTGCCGCCACCGGCGTGGAGCGGGTGGTCAACGTCTCGACCGACAAGGCCGCCGACCCCACCTCGGTGCTCGGCATCACCAAGCGCCAGGGCGAGCGTCTGGCCGCCAGCTTCGCCGACTCGGGCCGTCCCGGCACCTACCTGTCGGTGCGCTTTGGCAACGTGTTGGGAAGCCGAGGGTCGATGCTGCCCACCTTCCGCCGCCAGATCGCCGCCGGCGGCCCGGTGACGGTGACCGACCCCGACGCCACCCGCTACTTCATGACGGTCGAGGAGGCCTGCGGCCTGGTGATCGACGCCGGCGCGGTCGGCAGCTCGGGCGAGGTGCTGGTGCTCGACATGGGCGAGCCGGTGAAGATCGCCGACGTGGCCAACCGCCTGGCCAACGAGGTCGACCCACCGGTGGACGTGGTGTTCACCGGGCTGCGCCCCGGCGAGAAGCTGCACGAGGTGCTGCTGTCGCTCGGCGAGGACGCCGACCGTCCCCATCACCCGTTGATCTCCCACGTGCCGGTCGCCCCCTTCAGCGAGGAGGAGTGCGAGGTGCTGTGTGATCAGATCCGCGAGGTCGCCCCCGGATGGGTGCCGGCGCCGGCCTCGGACGGTGCCCGCCAGGGCGCATTTCTGACACTCCGTCAGCTTGCGGGTTAGCCTCCCGGCGTGCGAGGCATTCTCTCCTTCGGGGCTTCGGTCCCCCATTCCCGTCTTCAACGCTCCGCCATCGGGTCGTTCCTCGGCTCCGGCGGTGCCAACGGCACCCGATCGGTGGCGTCCTTCGACGAGGACACCTCCACGCTGGCGGTCGCAGCCGGCCGCCAGGCGCTCGTAACAGCGGCCGGAGCACCGGAGGCGCTGCAACCTGAAACGCTGTGGTTCGCCACGGCCGAGCCGACCTACCTGGAGAAGTCCAACGCCGGGGTGATCCACGCCGCGCTGCGACTTGACGAGTCCGTCCCCGCCCTCGACTTCGGCGGCGCCGCCCGCTCCGGCCTGGGCGCCCTGGTGGCCGCCGCCCGCAGCACCCAGCGGGTGCTGGTGGCCGCAGCCGACATTCGCACGGGCCTGCCCGGATCGCCCGACGAGGTGGATGGCGGCGACGCCGGCGCTGCGCTGCTGCTGGGCGACGAATCCGACGGCCCGCTGCTCGCCGAGTTTCTCGGGTCGGCCAGCGCCTCGCGGGAGTTCCTCGATCGTTGGCGCCTTCCCGACGAGACCAACACCCGGGCCTGGGAGGAGCGCTTCGGCGAGGGCGAGCTCACCGCCGCCGCGTTGGGAGCGCTCAACGCGCTGCTCGAAGACCTGGGCCTGCCCCGTGGCGACGTCGCCGAGCTGATCGTCACCGGCTGCTCCGGCCGGGCGGTGAAGGCGGTCGGCCGCAAGGTGGGGGCCGACGCCGATCCGCTGGCCTCGACCGTCGGCAACACCGGCGGCACCCACCCGCTGCTGCGCCTCATCGATGCCCTCGAACGCCACCCGGCCGGCGCCACGATTGTCGTGTTGCACCTGGCCGACGGCGCCGACGCCGTCGCCTTCCGGGCGACCGGCTCCACAGCCGAGCACAGCGACCGCCGCACCATTGCCGAGCAGGTGGCCACCGGCGACGACGGCCTCGCCTACTCCCGGTTCATGGCGTGGCGCGGCGTGCTCACCCAGCAGCCGCCCAACCGGCCCCCGCCCAACCGCCCGTCGGCCTCGGCCGCCGCCCGCCACGCCGACTGGAAGTACGGCTTCGTCGGCAGCCGCGACCGCAGCAGCGGCGCCCTGCACCTGCCCCCGGCCCGGGTGTCGTTCAAGGGCCAGGCCCTCGACGACATGGAGCCGGCGCCGATGGCCGACGTGCAGGCCACCGTCGTCACCTTCACGGTCGACAAGCTGGTGTACTCCATGTCGCCGCCGGTGGTGTTTGCGGTCGTCGACTTCGACGGCGGCGGCCGTCTGCCGGTGGAGCTCACCGACTGCCGCCCCGACGAGGTCGAGGTCGGCTCCAAGGTGGAGATGACGTTCCGTCGGCTCAACATGGCCGAGGGCATCGCCAACTACTTCTGGAAGGGCCGCCTGGTCAGAACCGGCGAGCAAGCGGGAGCGCAATCATGAGTTCGCACGGCATCTCCGACCAGGTCGCCATCGTGTCGATGGGCTGCACCCCCTTCAAGGAGCATTGGGACAAGGGCGCAGACGACCTGCTGGTGGACGCGGTCACCCAGACCACCGCTGCGGTGGGCCTGGTTCCCAACGACATCGACGCCTACTGGCTGGGCACCTCCCAGTCGGGCGCCTCGGGCATGATGGCCGCCGGGCCGCTCAAGCTGGAGGGCAAGCCGGTCAGCCGGGTGGAGAACTACTGCGCCACCGGCTCCGAAGCATTGCGCAACGCCGCCTACGCGGTCGCCTCCGGCGCCTACGACACCGCGCTGGCCGTCGGCGTCGAGAAGGTGAAGGACGGCGGCTATCAGGGCCTCAACGCCTTCCCGTACCCCACCGACGGCACCCAGCGCACCCTCACCGCCGCCGCCATGTTCTCGCTGGTGGCGCCCGCGTACGCCCGCCGCTACGGCATCGACGAGGACGACCTGCGCCGCGTGCTGGCCACGATCGCCTCGAAGAACCACTACAACGGCGCCCGCAACCCGCTGGCCCAGTTCCGCAAGGAGATGGACGTCGACGCCATCTGCGCCATGCCCGCCGTGGCCGGGCGCCTCGGCGTGTTCGACTGCGCCGGCGTGGCCGACGGGTCCTCCGCGGCGATGATCGTGCGGGCCGAGGATGCGCACAAGTACTGCGACAACCCGCTGTACATCAAGGCGCTCAGCCTGGTCGCCGGCAACGGCTCGGGTCTGCTGGACCCCGACTACGACTACACGACGTTCCCCGAGTGCGTGGCCGCCGGCGAGGACGCCTACGCCCAGGCGGGCATCACCGATCCCCGCACCGAGCTGGCGATGGCCGAGGTGCACGACTGCTTCACGCCCACCGAGCTGGTGCTGATGGAGGACCTGGGCTTCTCCAAGCGGGGCGAGGCCTACACCGACGTCACCGACGGCGTGTTCGACCTGAAGGGCGACCTGCCGGTCAACTCCGACGGCGGCCTCAAAAGCTTCGGCCACCCGGTCGGCGCCTCCGGTCTGCGCATGATCTACGAGCTGTGGTTGCAGCTGCGGGGCGAGGCCCCGGAGGACCGCCGCATCGCCACCGCCGACCGGGGCCTGGGCCTCACCCACAACCTGGGTGGCTACCCGGGCGAGATGGTCAGCTTCGTCGGCATCTTCGGCGTCTAACACACCCGGCGTCCAACACACAGAGGATCCCCCAAATGAAGGTACTGCTGGTCGGCCAGGGCTATGTCGGCCTGCCCGTGTCGATGGCGGCGGTCAACGCCGGCTTCCACGTCACCGGGTTCGACACCGACCTCCACAAGACCGACACGCTGGCGGCCGGTGGATCCCACGTGGAGGACATTCCGCCCGCCACCGTGCGGGCCGCGCTCGACAGCGGCCGCTACCGGGCGGTGTCCGAGCGCCGTCGAGCTGGACGACTTCGACGTGGCGGTCATCACCGTGCCCACGCCGCTCACCGACGGTGCACCCGACCTGGGGGCCGTCGAGGCTGCGGCCGCCATGGTGGGGGGCCTGCTGCGCACCGGCGGGCTGGTGGTGCTGGAGTCGACCACCTGGCCGGGGACCACCACCGAGGTGGTGGGCCCCATCCTCGAGGCCAAGAGCGGGCTGCGGGCCGGTATCGACTTCCACCTGGGCTACAGCCCGGAGCGCATCGACCCGGGCAACCGCACCTGGCGCCTGGAGAACACCCCCAAGGTGGTGGGCGGCATCGATCAGCGCTCCACCGATGCGGTGGCTGCGTTCTACGGCGCCTTCGTCGACACGGTGGTGCCGGTGGGCTCCACCGAGGTGGCCGAGCTCACCAAGCTGCTCGAGAACACCTTCCGCCACGTCAACATCGCGCTGGTCAACGAGCTGGCCATGTTTGCCCACGACCTCGACATCGACATCAGCGATGCGGTCACCGCTGCGGCCACCAAGCCGTTCGGCTTCATGTCCTTCCGCCCCGGCCCCGGCGTCGGCGGGCACTGCCTGCCGATCGACCCCACCTACCTGTCGTGGCGGGTGCGACGCCGGTTGGGCACGTCGTTTCGCTTCGTCGAGCTGGCCAACGACGTCAACGACCACATGCCCGACTACGTGGTGCGCCGCATCCAGGCCGGTCTCAACGACCGCGAGCTGGCCGTACGAGGCCGCAACGTGCTGCTGTGCGGTCTGGCCTACAAGGCCGACACGTCTGACGCCCGCGAGACGCCCACCCGGGCGATCGTCGCCGGCCTGCTGTCGCTGGGCGCGCGGGTGACGATCGCCGACCCCCACGTGCCCCTCGAGCAGTTCCCCGACGGGGTGGCGGCGGTCGGCGGCGACGCAGCTGCGCTCACCGAGGCTGCACGCTCAGCCGACGCCGTCGTCGTGCTGGTGCCCCACAGCGACTTCGATCTCGAAGCGATCGTTACTGCGGCCCCGTGGGTGCTCGACTGCACCTCGGCAGCCCCGGCCGCCGCCAACGTCGAACGGCTGTAGCGCTCACCCGGACGCGAACAAGGCGCACCGCCTCGTCGGGCCGAAGCCCAACGTGGCGATGCGCCTTGCATTACTCGATCGAACCGATCAGTTGGTTCGGCGACGCCGTGCGACAGTGATCATCAGCAGGCCGCCACCGACCACCAGCGCAGTAGCCAACAGCGAGGGAAGCGTGGCGCCGAAGCCGGTGCGGGCCAGCGGCGTGCCCGCCCCACCGGGGGTGCCTGCGCCGGTCGTACCCGTGGTTCCGCCGGTTGGCGTGCCCGTGGTTCCACCGGTTGGCGTGCCGGTCGTTCCCCCAGTGGGGGTACCGGGAGGCGAGGGCGGGCTCGGCGTCGACGGCGTCTCCTCGACGTCGAACTGCAGACCGATCAGGCGGGGTTCGCCGTCGGCACCGATGCCGTAGGCGAACAGGTCGTGCCCGCCTGCCTCGAGGTCGGCCGGGATCGAGCCGGGGGCCGTAAAGGCGCCGCTGGCGTCGGCGGTGCCGGTGCCCACCTTGATCGGCGTGGAACAGACGTACAGGTTGATCGGGGCGTTGGCGGCGTAGCCGTCGCCGCCGACCACGAAGTCGGATCCGGGGGCCACCTCGCCGGACACCAGGGTCAGGCCGGGTACAAATTCGGGGCACTCAGCGAGGTCGAGGCTCTCGACACCGGTATAGGGATCGTCCTGGGCGCCGGCGGGCGCCACGAGGGCCATGCCCAGCAGCAATCCCAGCGCAGCGACGACGATACCCATCGCTCCCACTCGCTTGGTCGGTCCCGTGCGAGACATCGTCATAGCTTTCCTCCGGTAGTGGCAACGTGACGCAGCATATCGGGTGTTCACTGTCATTGTCACGCTTGGGTGAACAGGTTTCTCTCGTGCTCGTTCGTCTACGTCGTCGATGGTGCCCGAGCAACGCTCGAATCGGTACCCTCGGCCCCCCACCACTGGGCCGTTCGGCCCAGTCCCTCGGCCAGGTCGATCGCCTCGCGGGGGCCCATCAGCGCCTCCAGCCCGCTGGGGTCGGCCTGGCTGTGGGGCACGTCGCCGGGGCGGTCCGGGCCAAAGGCCACCTCCAGGCCACGGCTCAACAGCGTCTCCAGCTCGGCGATCACGTCCAGCAGCGTCCAGCGCCGCCCGAAGGCCAGGTTCACCGGGCGGGCCGAGTCCAGGCCGCCCAGCGCCACCTCGGCCAGCACGTCGGTGACGTCACCCACGTAGGTGAAGTCCCGGCTCTGCATCCCGTCGCCGTTCACCGGGATGTCCCGCCCGGCCAGGGCGGCGTCGAGAAACGCCGGCACCACCGCTGCGTAGGCGTCGCCGGCCCGCTGGCGGGGCCCATACACGTTGAAGAACCGAAACGGCACGGCCGGAAAGCCGTAGCAGTGGCGCCAGGCCAGCACGGCCGACTCCCCCGCCAGCTTGGACACCGCATAGGGGCTCAGCGGCGCCGGGGCCAGGTCGATCGTCTTGGGCAGCACCTCGGCCGCCCCGTACACCGACGACGACGACGCAAACACCAGCGGCCGTCCCCCGGCCGAGCGGATCGCCTCCAGCACGTTCACCGTGCCGTCCACGTTGGTGGTCATCGACGGCCGGGGCAGGTCCACCGAGCGGGGCACCGACGGGATCGCCGCCAGGTGCACCACCGCTGTGGCCTCGGCCACCAGCCGGGTCACCAGCGCCTCGTCCAGCACCGTGCCCTCCACCAGCTCCACCGGGGTGTCGGCATCGCCCACCCCGTCCAGGTTGTCGCGGCGTCCGGTCGACAGGTCGTCCAGCACGGTCACCCGGGTCACCCGTTCGTCCTCGACCAGGCGCCGGGCCAGGTTGCCGCCGATGAAGCCCGCCCCGCCGGTCACCAGTACGTGCTGGTCGTCTCGTGGGCTGGTGGTCTCTGGGGGGTCCTCCTGATCGGATGTCCATCAGTGGCTGAAGGTCAGGGGCACGTGTTCGCCCACCCGGGGCGCACCCGCTCGTCGATCACGGTGCGGTCCAGGTCGCGCACCACCACGGTGGTGTCGCTGGTCCCAGCGTTGGCGGGCCGCACCAGGGTCAGGTCGTAGGGCCCGCTGGGAAGGGTGCCCTCCAGGCGCCAGCGCAGCTCCACGGTGCCCCCGGGCGGGATCTCCACGCTCACGCTGTGGCGGTAGAGGCCCTCCTCCAGCGCCAGGCGAGACGGGGTCCGCTCGCCGTCCACCTCCAGACTTGCGTTGCGTGAGGGGCTCAACACCGACACCTCGCGGATCTGGGTTCCCGCCGGAGCGTCGGTCTGGTTGCCCACCACCACCGGCGGCAGCCGGGCCGGGTCGCCAACCGTGTTGGTGTAGGTCGAGGCCAGCGTGGCGATGCGGGCGCCGTCGTCCGGGTCCCAGGCGACGTCGTAGGTGTGGGTGCGGTCGAGGAACACGTCGGCCTTGTTGGGTGCCTTGTTGCGCTCGACGAAGCCCAGCAGGTCGCCGTCGGTCGCCGGCAGCGGCGCGCTCAGCCCGACGCGGTCCAGCAGCGCCCGGTCGTCGTCCTCCCCGGTGGCCATCGCCAGGTGTCCGTCGCGCACCAGCGGCCCAAAGCGTTCGCCCAGCTCTCGGGGCCCGGGCAGGTCTGCCGAACCAAGTCGGTCGAAGATCTCGCCGGTCAGCTGGCCAAGCGCCTCGTCGCCCTCAGGGTTCTGTGCCAACACCCGAAACTGGTCGCGGGTGAAGAACGCCTCGGTGTTGGTGGCGTTGATCTCGGCGACGGTCCCGGGCACCGGGATCGGCCCGGTCAGCGCCACAAACTCGGCCAATGCTGCCGGGTCGGCGTAGATCACCCCGTCGATGTGGCCCCGTCCGTTGGCCTCCATCAGGTTGGTGGCGGCGGCTGCCACCACGTCCAGGTCGGGCGACGACGTCCAGTTCTGGGTGTAGCGGCCGGGGGCCATGTCGATGAACGCCGGCGGAAAGTAGGCGGCGGGTGTTGGCGGCTGCCGGTCGGGTTCGGACCCATACAGCTCGCGGGGCGTGCCCGATTCCTCCAGGCCGATGGCACCGTCGTTCACCCACAGCAGCGCCCAGCCGCCCATAAACCCGCCAAAGTCGCGCCCCTCGGCCGGGTTACCCACCATCACCAGGTAGCGCCGTGGCCCGTCTGCGCCCAGCAGGGGCGGCACGTCGGCCAGCGCCAGCTGCGCCAGCTCGGTCTCGGAGGCCAGGTCGCCCACCTCCACGGCCACGTCATCCAGGCGGGTGCGCAGCGGCGCCACCACCCACGGCGATTCGATGTCGGCCAGGCCGTCGACGGCGGCGTCCAGCGACGACGCCAGCGCCCCCACCGGCACCTCGGTTTCCTTCAGCTGGGCCAGGTTGACGCCCCCGCCCTCCTGGCGCAGCGCCTGGTAGTCCACCGACGTGGCCGCAAACGCGGCGCTGCTGTTGAGGTCGCGCCCCATCGTCGTTCCGGCGCGCAGCGCCTCCAGGTTCTGGGCCACCCCCGGCACCAGGCGGGCCGGCGCCAGCCAGGGCGCCCCCAGCCGGTCCGAGGTGTCGCCAAACGCCACTGCCGCTTCGTTCAGCAGCTCGGTGGCCGCCGCCGTCTCGCCATCGCGCGCTGCTGCGGCGCCCCGCCGGGTGTTGTCCACCGCCGACTCGACCGGGTTCACCTGGCCGATCAACCGTGAAGCCCAGCGGGCCCACCGGCCGCAGCTGCATCAGGCTCAGCGTCACCGCCGCTCCCGCAACTGCCCCCACCGCCCGGTTTCGCCGGTCGACGGCCAACAGCACGGTGCTGGCGGCCACTGCGCCCAGGCCGAGGGGCAGCCCCACCCCCTCCGCCAGCAGCGATGCCAGCGTGGCGATCACAAACAACGGCCAGCGTCGGGCACGCGACCCGGCCAGCGCGCCAAGCGCCACAAGCGCCGCCCGCTCGGCCGCATCAACCCCGGCGTTGCCGGTTGGTGCCACACCGTCGGTCAGCAGCGCCCCCACACCGCCCCCCGCAACTGCGGCGACCGCCGCCACCGCCGCCATGATCTGCGGGCTGCTGCTGGAGCGAGCCTTCCGCCGTCTGCGTGATCGCTGCGCTGGGGCTCGTCGCTCGTCCCGGCCGTATCGACCGGGTCCGACGTGTCTGGTTCTCAGGCGACTGCGATGCCACGTGGGGAGGTCTCCGGCGGTTGCGACGGTGGAGCAGAAACGCCAGGCAACGCTACCAGCGCCAGAACATGGGAAGATCACGCCATGGGCGCCACCCCTCAGGATCGACCGGACCCAGCAGCCCCCCCGGTCGGCAGAGCCGTTTCGCCTGATGTTCGTCTGCACGGCCAACCGCTGCCGCTCGCCCATGGCCGAGCATCTGGCCCGTCGATCGCTCGAGCAACGCCAGATCCCGGCGAAGGTGGTATCGGCCGGCCGGCTCAAGGGCAACCTCGGCGCCACCCCCGGCGCAGTCGAGGCGATGGCCCGCCGCAAGCTCGATCTCTCCAACCACGTCAGCGCCCAGCTCAGCCCCGAGGTGCTAGCCGACGCCCACCTGGTGCTGGTGATGGAGCGCGGCCACCTGTCCGACGTCTACCAAACCCTGCCAGAAGCGATCGACCACGCCTTCACGTTGGGCGAATTCCCCTCGCTGCTCCGGGCCACCAAAGCCGACCCGTCGCTCGAGTCCGCCGCCACGCCGCTCGAAGGCGCCCACCGGCGCATTGCGCTGGCCCACCAGGCGCGGGATCCGGTGCGCATCCTGGTCGACGACGAGAGTTCCGACATCGCCGACCCGATGGGCCGCTGGGCCTGGCACTACCGACGCACGGCCAAACAGTTGTCGAGCCTGATCGACGCCTCGCTCGACGGGCTGTTCCCCTAAGCCGCAGGGTGGCCGAATGCCCGACCGACGCTCAAACCACTCAGCGCTTCCGGAGGAGCTCGTCGACCCAGTTTCCGATCCGGTCGGCCTGGAGTTCCGTAAACTGGCGGGCGAGGTGGTTGTCGCGGGCGGCTACCCAGGTTCCACCGACTTGGATTGGGCATGGGTCGTCCGGGCAGGTGATCGCTGTCAGGTCGAGGCGGTCGACGTTCGCCTCGTCGACCAACTGGATCTCAGCGGCCGAGTAGCCACTGATATCGACCAGCGCTTCATCCTTCGGCATCGCACAGTCCGCCATTGAGAAGTCGCGCGAAAGGCATTGCAGCGGATCGCCCGAGTTGGGGTTATCGACAAGAAGGCCCATTGACACCTCTTCTTCCTGTAGCCGCATCTGCCAGTTCTTGAGCGCCGCGGAACCAAGCATCCATATCGTCGAACTTCCGTCGGGATGACCCGGCATCGGTCATGACAACCGCAGACACTTGATCGTTGGCCAGCAGGCCGACGGTCTCCTTTTGGAACGAGGCGCACGCGTCATAATCGGCGTTCTTCTGAGCAGTCGAAGGCCCAAGCGGAGCCGCCGGGCATTTCCGTAGTAGCGCAGCGCAACAGCAAAGCCGTTCGATCGACCGGCATCCGAGAATGCTGCGATCCATTGCGCCGCGTGCGAGTCACCGACGAGTAGGACGACCGGAGCGCCCGGTTCGTCGGAACCGCCAAGACACACGTCTGCCCCCAGCAGCGAACTGTTCTGTTCGCATCCGGCGGGCCTGTAACTCTCCTCCGCTTGGACCCATTCGGCCACCTGAGGACCCTTAACCCCAAGGCGCCCCCACAGCACGACGCCGATGGAACATGCCGCGCCAAAGCCGAGCGCTGCTGCGCCAAACGCCAAACTGCGACTTGACGACTTGACCAGGCTCGGGGCCAGCCGGACACGCTGCTCAACGAAATGGAACGAAGCCGCTGCGGGAAGTATAGACGCGACACACGCAATGCGGGCGATGGTCTGGTTGCCATTGGTCGCCGCCAGCACCAAGACAAATGCGGGCCAATGCCAGAGGTACCACGAGTAGGAGTACCTACCGACCCGTCGAACCGGCGACCAACTGAAGATCCCGGCTACCGAGAAGCCCTGCTCCCCTGGGCCATGGGTGAACCCCAGGATCATGGCGACACTTCCGATAACCGCCAGCAACGGCCACGCCCCTGGAAACCCCGCGTCGACAGGCGTCCACACGAATGCGGCCACGATCATCGCCAGCCCACCGATTGTGAACAGCCGCCCCGTCCGTCGATCCAGGCTCCATTGCCAGAAAGCGCTGCTGCCCCGCCGATGATGAACTCGTACAAGCGTGTGCAGTCCATAGAAGGCCCACAGCGGAGACGACGTCGTTTGGACCACGCTGGCCGAAGCGAGCCCAACCCAAGGACCATCAGTGCGACCGCCAAGGTTCGCTGCCTCGACCAGCGGAGTCTCTTCACGGCTACGAGCGCTAACGGACCCAGGATCAGCGGCCAGACAAGGTAGAACTGCTCCTCCACTCCGAGCGACCACAGATGAAGAAACGGGGACTGACGAAGTGGCCCGTCGAAGTAGTTCCCCCGAGCCGCCGCAGCGATGTTCATTCCGAAGAGATCCGAAGCAAACCCGTAGAATCCGACGCGCTCGAGTTCCTGGGGCGCTAGAAACATCACGCTCCCCAAGCAGGTCAGGGCGATTATCAGCACCATGGCCGGCACGATTCGCCGAGCACGACCCGCCCAGAACTCTCGAAGCTGCTGTGGAGAGCCAGCCGCCTGCTTCGTGACGATCTGGCGCGTGATCAGGAAGCCCGATATAGCAAAGAAGATGTCGACGCCCACGAACCCGCTCGACATACCAGGGAAATCAATGTGGTTGAGCACCACAGCCACGACCGCAAGCGCACGCAGCCCATCGATCGCTTGGATGTACGGCAGACGGCTCGGACCTTGGGCAGTGCCGCCACCAGCTTCCGAAAGCTGATCTCGCGATTTGAGGGGGATCGTCATGGCGTGCGAAATCCTAGCGATCCGATGTCACCGACTGAGCAGTCCACTTCAACAGGTCGTGACTCATCAGATCAGCCGTCGGCCAGCATGGGGTCGTCGGCGTCGTGGCCCTCGGCGCCCTCGCCGGTCAGCACGGTCGAAACGGTGCGCACCAAAATACCCATGTTTTGCCGCAACGACCGGCTGTCGACGTAGGCAAGGTCCAGGTCGATGCGATCGGCCCACGCCAGCGAGTTTCGGCCGGACACCTGGGCCAGGCCGGTCAGCCCAGGCCGCACGGTCAGGCGCCGTGCCTGCTCCTGCGTGTAGCGCTCCACCTGTGAGGCGACGGTCGGCCGGGGACCAACGGTGCTCATCTCGCCCTTCGCCACGTTCAGCAGCTGGGGCAGCTCGTCCAACGACCAGCGGCGTAGCACCGCACCAACCCGGGTGATGCGGGTGGGTCGGGCACCAGCGGGTTGTCGCCGTCCACCATGCTGCGAAACTTGACACCTCGAATCGTCGCCGTTGAGCCCAACGCTGCTGACGAAACAGCACCGGGCCTCGCGAGTCAGCCCGACGCAAGCTCCAATCAGCAGTCCGATGGGCACCAGCACCGGCGACGCCGCGATCAGCACCGCCCAGTCGAGCGCCCGTTGCAGCCGGTAGGTCCGAGCGGCCGGCAGGGCGGTCAGGTCCGGCGGGTTTGCGGCACCGTCGGGTTCGGATTCTCCCGCCAGCTCCACAGGCGAAGTATTCACGACGGCGCCCGCTCGGGCAACAACCGTCG